>DQVB01000663.1 GCA_015661985.1 Planctomycetota bacterium
CCAGACCGCCACCGAAGCCGCCCAGGCCCCCGCCGAAGCCGCCCATGCCGCCGAAGCCCCCGCCGAAGCCGCCCATGCTGAATCGGCCAGGCGGCATGACCAGGTCAGCCACGGGGTAAACCTTGGTGGTCATGAATTCCGGCTCTTCCAGGCGCTCCGGGGTGGTGATCAGCAGCACCTCATCCTTGATGGCGTACTTCAGATCCAAGTCGCCCAGCATGAGCTTCAGAGCCGAGCGGAGCGTGATCCCCTTCAAGTCCACCGTCACCGGCGTGTCGCTGGAAATGCCGACCTCCTCAAGCGAACGCCGATCCAACTGGATGGGAATGTTGTGAAAGTCCTTCAAGTAGTCGATCACGTTTTGAAGCGGCTCCTCGATGAACGACAGTTCCGTAGGGGAACGCAGCGCTTGGCTGATCTTGCGTTCCGATTCGTTGGGGCTGGCCAAGTCCATCGCGCTGTAGCGTTCCTTGCGTCGAGCCGTCAGTTCCCGCCACACTTCGGCATCGGGGTAGATGATAGGCGGTTCGTCCGGGAAGGGCACGTGAGACTTCTCTACCTGATAGAGCTGGTCGACCACGCCCTTCTGGCGAGCCACGCGCAGCGCCCATGCGTCCGTGAAATAGCCGATCGTTCGGGAATTGAGGGTGGCCAGCCCACCGATCGCTTCCCGGATGCTGGGCACGTTGCGGAACTCCGCTTGCACAATCTCCTGGTATTCGGCGGCCGCCACCTGCTCAGCTGTCCGGTATTTACCCTCGTCCATGAGCGAATTGAACCGTTCCATCAATTGTCGCAGCTTCTCCTCCGTGCCGATCAGATTCTCGTAGATCAGCCGCCGTTCTTCGGCGGCTGCCAGGTTTTCCAGCTGCTCGCGGCGTCGTTCGGCCAGCTCGACCTCGCGGCGGTTGGCTTCCCGCAACGCCGCCTGGATCTGGTTGGAAAGCTGCTGTTTCACTTCCGGCTCGATGTCAGCGGCCTGGAGGTTCTCCAGCTGCATCTTCAGATCCAGCTTGGCCGCTTCCGGGTCATCGCTCATCTTGGCGCGAGCCTTGTTGATCGTGTCCAGCACTTGCCGGGAGATCATCTGCTGCACGGCTCGCTGCTCCTGTTCGAACGCCTCGACCAAGGCCCCCCCTTCGGGCAGCGCCCCGATCCCCGGTCCGCCGGGCGCCGCCGGCGCGCCGGGACCGACCAGGTTCAACACTTCCGGAGCCCTCGCCCCTGGGGCCGTCCGACGCTGGTCCACTTGCTCCAAAATCTTCTGGGCGGCTTTGTTTTCGGGATCCCGGTTCAGAGCCTCCCGGGCCAGCCGCTCCGCGTTGGCCAGGTCGCCCGTCTCCAAAGCTTGGCGAGCCAACTCGGTGGCGTTGTGCACACCGATGGCCATCGCCGTAGCCGCATAACGGAGGCTGTCGCGGCCCCGGACCGGCAGGCTCACGCCGCCGTCCTTGCGGGCCGCCTCCACCAGTTCCGGCAAAAAGTTATTCGTCTCCAGCGGCTCCGACGGGGTCACCTTCCAGTTGTATTGGTCCGCCCCCTGGGGCCCGGCGACCGACATCTGCATTTCGAACGGCCCCTGGCCCGTGTAGACCCCAATCACGACCGAATCGCGGTCGGCCCGAAGTGGCGGAGGCAGCTTGGGAAAGATCTCGCGAAACTCGGCGGGCCACGTCACCGACTCCGGCCAAGCCACAGCAGCCTGGACGGCCCCAGCGACCTGGGCGCCGACCTGTTCGGTCGACGCGTCCAGGGAGCCTTCGATCATCCGCCCGCCCGTACGACCGGCGATCGCTCCCAGCAACAGGCCGTTGAGCTCCGCCCCGATGGCATAGCTGCTCACCGGCACCCGCTCCTCCAACAGCCGCTCGATCCGCTTTTCCAGCTCCGTCGAGTCCACCCAGCGGGCTTTGCTCATGCCGTCGCCGATGTACACCGCCGCCCGAGCCTGCTCCGGCTCAGCGGCGAAGGCCTCGGCCGCTGCATCCAACGCCCCCAGCATGTCGGTGGCGCCCAGCGGCGCGCGGCGGCGTAGCTTCTCCAGCGCCGCTTCCATCTCCCGCCCGGTCGGCGCCACGAAACCCTCGCTCATCTCCGCCGCATGGGTGTCCACCGCTATCAGCTTCACCCGATCCTCCGGCGATAGCCCAGCCAGCAGGTTCCCCAGCACCTCCAACGCGTGGCTCCGAAATTCGCCCGTCTGACTGGCCGACGTGTCGAACAGCACCACCACGTGACGGGCCTGCGCGGCCGCCAGCGGCTTGGCCGGCCTCAAGCTGAGGGCAAAGTACCGTGTCCCGTCGGCGTGCCGATAGGTATCCAGCCGAGGCCCCTCACCCCCCTTCTGGGCCGATACCGCTGGCCCCGTCACCGAGAAAGCGACTGCCACACTCACCAGGGCCACCGTGACCGTTCGGAAGAGCGTCGGTAAAGACATGTCACAAGCTCCCGCACAAAAACTTCAAGCGCCCGCCGACCGCCGTGTTCCGCGGCGACGGTCCGCCAGCGTCGAGACTGATCGCGCAAACAGATCCGCCAAGTACCGTCATTTTACTCACAATCGACCGGCCTTGGCAACGAAAAAGGCCCCCAAGGGGCCAAATTCGCCTGTGCTCCGGATCGGCGTCCCGGCCCCGCCTGCTTTGCCATGGGTTGTGGCCGTTGGATGACCGCCCGGCGCGATACTGCCCAACGAAGGCCCGTGAGCCCGGCACTGAACCCAAAGGAATGGACTGTCGCCCACAGAACACATCCCGCGGGCTGAAAACCAAAGCCTGATCCTCCAGCGCACCCCAGGGCGCCCGGATCTGCGGCCGGTCCGCAACGAGCCGGCTTTTGTCGGCCGCCAGTCCCCACGGATCAACTCGCCCGTCGCGCCGCAGTAAGTCCTTCAACTGGTGTATCCACCATGGTCCATCGGCGGTCATGCGCGCGGACCGACCCGTCCATCGGTGATACAGTGCTTCCACTGATGGCATGCGATCGCGGGCGTTGGTTTTCTCGCAGCCAATTCTGCGATGCATTGCGGCCCCAGCGCACGGCTGGATGGAATCTCCGATTCAGACGTAACGGCGGGGCGTAAGTGGCCGCCGGAAAGGCTGCCGCTTACGGGGGACTCGACGCCAGGGAGCGTTTCCAGGTAGCCTGGCTCTCCCAGCCGCGAACGGGAAACCAGCCACGAGCGAAACTCGGCTCGAAGAGCCAAGCTACGCGGCGCGTGGGTCTGTCTTGCGCGGTGTTTACGTCTGAATCAGACCGATAGAATACCCAATCGGGTGTACGCTGGCGGCGCCCCGGGGACTCGGCTCGGCCCTGCGGGGTTCCGTGTCTTCGCTGCAGGCTGGGGGCGGCAGCGGGCGAGGATCCGACTTCCATCGGTTCTGCGGGAGGTGGTGCCATGGCACGAACCCGGCTATTCGTCGGCACCTCGGGGTGGACCTATGACGATTGGCAGGGCCCTTTTTATCCGGAAGACGTCACCGGCCCGGAGCGGCTGGCTTTCTATGCCCAGAAGTTCAACACCGTGGAGGTCAATGCCACCTTCTACCGGCTCCCCACGGCCAACATGATCCATGCGTGGAATCGGCGCCTGGGCGCTGGATTTCACCTGGTGCTGAAGGGCTCCCGGATGGTGACTCACCGCAAGAAGTTGGCCGACTGCGACGAGGCGCTGGCGGCGCTGCTGGATCGGGTTCGGGACTTGAAGCGGCTGAAGGTGATCCTTTGGCAGCTGCCACCGTCACTGCACAAGGACGTGGCTCGGCTGGAGGATTTTCTCAGCTGCCTGCCCGGCGAGGTGCGCTACGCGGTCGAGTTTCGCCATGCCAGTTGGTGGGACGATGAGGTGGCCGAGGCGCTGGCTCGTCACCGCGCTGCCTTTGTCAGCGTCAGTCATCCCACACTGCCCGAGGAGATCGTCCCCACGACGGATTTCCTCTATCTTCGCTTCCATGGCAAGGGCCGCCAGTTGTATCGCTACGACTACTCCGACGAAGAGCTCCGCCAGTGGGCTCGGCGCATCGCCCAACATCGTCGCGGCCGCCGCGTCTACGCTTTCTTCAACAACGATTACCACGCCTACGCGCCGAAAAACGCCTTACGCCTGCGCGAGCTTCTGGAAAAGATGTAGCGGGTCTGTCAAGGGGCGATTGTTTTTTTGCGGTGCACATCTTGAATTGGTTCATTTTGGTTCATTTTGGCCCTTTTCCGGCTGACAGCCGCGGGAAGCGGTTCGTTCGTAGTCCGGCCTTTGTTCGTAGTTCCGCCTTTAGGCGGAATGGTAGTTGCGCCTTTAGGCGGAATGATCGTCGCCCGTTTGCTGTCGCCCCATATCGCCTGAAGGCGGTACTACAAACAGAGCAACAGCCTGCTTGGCTCCCGGACTGCCATCCGGTTTTGAACCGTGCCGACTTCTTCCCCCACGTCCATCGCCAATTCGCCCGCCCCCTTTTCGGCTCCCTGAACCGGGTGCTAGCATGGGTAGCATGAGTGCTACCCCCACGCCGATGATGAGACAGTATCGCGAGGCCAAGCGGGTCTGCCCTGATGCGTTGCTGTTGTTCCGTATGGGGGACTTCTATGAGCTGTTCTACGAGGACGCCGAGGCAGCCGCCCGGACCTTGAACCTGGCTCTGACGAGCCGGGAAAAGGGTGCCGGCGCCGTTCCGATGGCGGGGTTTCCGCACCACCAGTTGGAGAGTTATCTGGGCAAACTGATCGCTGCGGGCTTCCGCGTAGCTGTGTGCGATCAGGTCGAGGACCCCCGCGAGGCGAAGGGGTTGGTGCGCCGCGAGGTGACTCGGGTGGTCAGCCCGGGGACGGTGACCGAAGAGGGGCTGCTGGACCCCCGCCAGAGTAACTACCTGGCCGCCCTGGTCCCCGGTGACCCGGCCGGCCTGGCCTGGGTCGAGCTGTCCACGGGGCGGTTCATGGGTGCCGGATTTCCTGGCCACCAGATCCCAGATCAGTTGGCCAGGATCGGCCCCAGCGAGTGTTTGCTGGCCGAGTCTGCCGGAACACTGCCCGGGGTCCCCCAGGAAGGCATGATGGTCACTCGCCGGCCCGATTGGGCCTTTGCTCCGGCCACGGCTCGGGAGGTATTGGCCAAACATTTCGGCACCGCCGGGCTGGAAGGATTTGGCTTTACGGACTCGCCCGAAGACCAGATGGCCGTCCGAGCAGCCGGGGCGATCGTCGACTATTTGAACGAGACGCAAAAGGGTTCCATCGCCCATATCGACCGCCTGGTGCCCTGTCGGCCGGGCACGGTGCTGGAGATCGACGAGGCGAGCCGCCGCAGCCTGGAGATCACCCGCACCTTGCGCGACGGACGCCGGGAAGGGTCGCTGTTGGCCGTGCTGGATCAAACGGTCACGGCCATGGGATCGCGGCTTTTGGCCGATTGGTTGGCCAACCCCCTGACGGACCCCGCGGCGATCAACGCCCGGCTGGACGCTGTGGAGGAGCTGGTGGACGAGCCGGCCTTGACGGCCGATCTGCGCGAGGCGCTGCGGCGCGTCTATGACGTGGAACGGTTGCTGGCCCGCGTCACTACGGGCCGCGCCACGCCACGAGACTTGAGCTTCTTGGCCAGGACTCTGCGCGGGCTGCCGCCGTTGAAGGCCAAGCTGACGGCGCGGAAAAGCCAGCGGCTCAACCAGCTGGAGGCGGCCATCGACCTGTGTCCCCCGCTGCGCAGCCAGCTGGACGCGGCGTTGGTGGACGACTGCCCTCTATCCAGCCGGGACGGGGGCTTTATCCGCGCGGGCTTCGATAGCCGACTGGACGCGTTGCGCGAATTGCAGAGCGGAGGCAAGCAGTGGATCGCCCGCTACCAGGCTGAGGAGACCCAGCGCACGGGCATCCCCAACCTGAAGATCGGCTTCAACAAAGTCTTCGGCTATTACCTGGAAGTGACCAACGCCCATCGGGAAAAGGTCCCCGATCGCTACATTCGCAAGCAAACGCTGAAAAACGCGGAACGTTACATCACACCCGAACTGAAAGAGTACGAAGAAAAGGTACTCACGGCGCAGGAACGGGCCAAAGAGCTGGAGTACGAGCTGTTCGTCCGGTTGCGCGAGGCGGTGGCCCAAGCGCGCCGACCGCTCAAAACCACGGCCGCCGTGCTGGCTGAGATCGACGTGCTGGCCGCCCTGGCCGAGCTGGCCCGCCAGCGGAACTACTCTCGCCCGACGATCGTCGAGGAACCCGTGCTCGACATCACCGACGGCCGCCACCCGGTGCTGGACGTGCTGGAGCCGGAAGGGACTTTCGTGCCCAACGATACGCGGGCCGGCGCAGCGGCCGGCACGATCCTCATCATCACCGGCCCCAACATGGCCGGCAAGAGCACGTACATCCGCCAGGTGGCCCTGATTGTATTGATGGCCCAGATGGGCAGCTTTGTGCCGGCCCGCCGGGCCACCATCGGGATCGCCGACCGGATCTTCGCGCGGGTGGGAGCCAGTGACGAATTGGCCCGCGGTCAAAGCACCTTCATGGTGGAGATGACGGAAACGGCCCGCATCCTCAACACGGCTACTTCCAGGAGTTTGGTGATCCTGGACGAGATCGGCCGCGGCACCAGCACCTACGACGGCATCTCGCTGGCCTGGTCCGTGGTCGAATACCTGCATGACCAGATCGGTTGCCGTACCCTGTTCGCCACCCACTACCATGAGCTGACGGATCTGGAACGTTCACTCCAGGGTGTGCACAACCTGAACGTGGCCGTGCGCGAATGGCAGGACGAAGTGGTTTTCCTGCACAAGATTGTCGACGGGGCGGCCGACAAGAGCTACGGGATCCACGTGGCCCGCTTGGCCGGAGTGCCCAAACCCGTCGTCCACCGCTCCAAGGAGATCCTGGCCCAACTGGAAGAAGAACACCTGGACGCCCAGGGGCAGGCCAGGATCGCCCGCCCCGCGGAGCAACACGGCGGCGATATCCAATTGACCCTTTTCGGGCCGGCCGATCATCCGCTTCTGGACGAGATCCGCGCGGTCGATCTCGACCGGACCACACCGCTGGAAGCCCTCCAGTTGATCAGGGACTGGCAGCAATCGCTGGCCAGCGAAACGAAGCCCCAACGCAGCGAACGCCGCCGCTGAGCTGTCCGTTCACGCCCCGTCGGCCTGGCCTGGTCATCCAGACCCCGTGACGGTGGGCCGGCCCCCTCGCACCCGCTGGTGAACCAGGCGAAAGCCACGAATCAGAGAGCCTCGCAATAGCTGGTGCGGGGCTCGCCCCACCCTGGGATTCTCCATCAATCGCTGCGCCCCGAGGGCGGTCCGGGCCACTTGAGGTGCTTGTGGAGAAAGTCGAAAGTCCCTTGGCCGTTGATCGCATGGGGCCCGTCGAAGAATTCGATCTCCGTCCTGTCGCCCTGGCCGAGGTTCACATAGTGGTAACGGACCTTGGCGTATTCGTAGGCCACCCACCAGTCCGGCGCCACACCGTCGTGATGTCCTCGCTCGACCATGAAAGGCCTGGGGAAGATCAGATAGGCCATCTCGGCGTAGTTGAAGGTGTTCCCCAGATCGAACTCGCACATCTCCCATTCACCGGTGAACATGTAGCTGTAGCGGGCCTCGACGGTCACGTTCTTGCGGATCCAATCGTTGAAGTCGGCCGAACAGATTGACAGGCAGTAGCCTTCCACGAGCGCCGGCACGCGCATGGCCGTCTTGCCCCCATAGCTCAGCCCATAGAAACCGATCCGCTTTGGGTCCACCTGGGGCAAGGTGCTCAGCCACCGGAGGATCTGCTCATGCTGGCGGGTGATGATAGAAAACAGCGACGCCCTCAGCGGGTTCGCCTTCCGCTGGAGCATGCGGAACTGCTCGCCGCCGCGATAGAGGTTGAAAGGGGCAAAGACGATAAAGCCTCGCTCGGCCAGCTGGGCGGAGAAGCCCCGGTAGGCGCGGAAAGCGCGATCGTTGGGCTCACGGGTGATGGTCGACCGGGGCAGCCCTTCCAGCCCGTGCTGGCAGACGACCACCGGCCGCCGCTGGCCGGGACGGATCCCTTTGGGCACCAGCAGAACGCCCCAGGCATGCAGCCCTGGCCAGACGTCCAGGACCACGTCGTAGCCGGTCCAGCCCGGTTCGTCGTACACTTTCCGGCTCTTCGGGTTCGGTTCGAGCAACGGGTCGTCGAACCACCCGATCACCTCGTGGCGAAAGTAATGGCGACAGCGTCGCGCGGCTTCGACGAACTCCTCCGGCCGACCGGCGAAGGCATCGGCCGGCGGTCGGTCAACCTGTGCCGACACCTTTTGACCCGCCTGGCGGAGGAAAAAGCGGTTTCGCACGCGATCCGAAGTGCGCAACAGCCGTTGGATGTGAGTGGTCAACTGCCGGACTTGTCGCTTCTGGCGGTCGCGCGCGTCCCGTCCGCGACGTCGATCCACAGGCACCGTGTCTGCGAGCGGCAGCTCGGCTGGCCCTCCCAGGGCCCGCGACATCGCCCCGAGTGCTTGCGCCGATCCGGGCCCGATCGTAGCGCCATCGGCTCCAGCGACCAGCCGCCGGGTGCCGAACCCGGCCGGGTCGAACGCCTCGGCGCGCCCCATTTCGGCGGCCACCGATTCCCACGGCGGCGTGACCAACCGTCCCGG
>DQVB01000133.1 GCA_015661985.1 Planctomycetota bacterium
CCCTTGGTGTACCCCGCGGATCGGGGCCGGGGGTGGGCCAGGCCCCAGGGGGCTTGGGGCGGGAGAGCCCCGCAGGCACGGTGAGACCCGACGGGGGAAGGAAAAAACCCGCATTCCAAATGGTTGGTATGTAACAACTTAGAAGATTCTTGTGGAACCAGCGCAGACGAACGGCCATGGGGGTGTTAGAATATGGCTTTGCGATTCATCCGCTTGCGGCGGACTTGCCCGGCGGGATGTTAGACTTCAGTAGGTTTTGGATCTACGAGGCGCCGTCCCACACCAGTCCGGTAACCATGGGCAGGCGGGCCGAGACCCCCGCCTGAACATCTATCGCAGCAATCTGACGCCAGTCCGCCAACTTCAGCCGCGTTTTCTCTCCAGGCTCGCCCCATGGGTACTCCTCTAGTGATCGCTGAGTTACGCAACGCTGTGCCAGTGGTGGAGCCATCGCTTCTGGCCTGTGACTTCGGCCGTTTGGCCGAGGAGGTCCAGCAGCTGGAGGCGGCCGGGGCGCAGAGCTTCCATCTGGACATCATGGATGGGCATTTCGTGCCCAATTTGAGCTTCGGGTTGCCGGTGGTGGAGGCGGTGCGGCGGGTGACGACGCGGCCGCTGGACGTCCACCTGATGATCGACAACCCTGGGCGGTTCCTGGAGGCCTTCCGCGACGCCGGCGCGGACCTACTGACGGTGCACGTGGAGGTGGCCGAGCGGCCGGACGAGTTGTTGGCCCGTATCCGTTCGCTGGGACTGGCCGCCGGCCTGACCCTCAACCCCGATACGCCGCTGGCGGCCCTGGAGCCCTATCTGTCACTGTGTGACCTGGTGTTGGTGATGAGTGTGGAGCCGGGGTTTGGGGGCCAGCGGTTTCGGCCCGTGGCCCTGGAGAAGCTCCGCCGGCTGCGGAGGCGGGTCGGCAGTGACACACTGTTGTCAGTCGACGGGGGCGTGAACCCGGAGACCATCCGCGACTGTGCCCGGGCCGGCGCCGATCTGTTCGTCGTGGGCACTGCCCTTTTGGACTATAACCCGTACCAGGAGCGCCTTGCCGAACTGACCGCTCTAGCCAAGTCGACACGTGATCTGGAAGTGGAGCCATGGTGAAGATCGTCCTCATTCGGCCGGGTTCGACGGACTACGACGAAGAGGGGCGGATCCAGGGGACTTTGAACGTGCCCCTCAATGAACAGGGCAACGCCGAGGTGGCTCGTGCCATCGAAGAACTGCGTGACCTGAAGCTGGAGGCGATCTACGCGCCGCCGAGTCAACCGGCGTGGGAGACGGCCGAGGCCATTGCCAAGGCACGGGGCCTGAAGGTCCGCAAGCTGGAGCGGATGCAGAACCTCAACCAAGGGCTCTGGCAGGGGATGCGGATCGACGAAGTGCGCCGCAAGCAACCGAAGGTCTACCGCCAATGGCAAGACACGCCCCAGATGGTTTGCCCTCCCGAAGGGGAGATGCTGGCCGAAGCCGAGCAGCGCGTCAAGGTGGCCATGACGAAGCTCCTGAAGCGCCACAGGGAAGGATGCATTGGCCTGGTCGTCCCTGAACCGTTGGCCTCGCTCGTGCGCCGGTTCGTCAGCCACGGCGAATTGGGCGACCTGTGGAAGGCGGCGGGCCAGCACGGCCGCTGGGAGATCCTGGAAGTGGAACCCACCGCTCTGGCCCAAAGCGGCTGATACCCCACAGCTCTGGAAGGAACCAGACATGCCGGACAGCTCAGGCGATCCGAAAAGCTGGCGGAACATGATCAAACGTCCCAAACGGGGTGTGCCCGAAGGACTCTGGCAGCGCTGCCCCGGATGCCAGCAGACCATCTTCCGCAAGGAAGCCCAGAAGCGGCTGGGCGTCTGCCCCGAATGCGATTACCACTGGTACGTCCCGGCCCGGGAACGCATCAGCCAGCTGCTGGACGAGGGCACGTTCGAAGAGTGGGACGCCGACCTGGAGCCGACCGACCCGCTGGGGTTCGTGGATCGCAAGCCCTATCGCGAGCGGCTCAAGGCTGAACAACAGCGCACCGGCCTGAAGGATGCCGCCATCGTGGGCACCGGCATGATCCGCGCCCGCCGTGTGGCCTTCGCCGTGACCGATTCAGCGTTCATCATGGGCAGCATGGGGTCGGTGGTGGGCGAGAAGATCACTCGCACCATCGAACGGGCCACCCAGCAGCAGCTGCCGCTGATCATCGTCTCCGGCTCCGGCGGCGGGGCGCGGATGCACGAAGGGGTGCTGTCGCTGATGCAGATGGCCAAGGTGACCGCCGCCTTGGCACGCTTCGATCAGGCCGGCGGGCTGTTCATCTCCGTGTTGACCAATCCCACGATGGGCGGTGTGGCGGCCAGCTTCGCCGCCTTGGGCGACGTGGTGTTCGCCGAACCCAAAGCGCTGATCGGGTTCGCCGGACCGCGGACCATCAAGGCCACCATCCGCATCGAACTGCCCAAGGGCTTCCAGACCAGCGAATTCCTCCTGGAACATGGCTTCATCGACCGCATCGTCCGTCGCCAAGACCTGAAGAGCGAAATCGCTCGGGCCATCGACTACTGTGGCAAATGACCCCGGCCGGCCAGAGACAGACTCGACACCCCATGGCACTCAAGAAACGGCTCCAGACCCTCTTCGCCCGAAAGAAACGGCTCGATGTAAGCCGGCGGTTCGAGATCCTCCGCCAGGCGATCACCGGGACCATGTCCACCTTCTACGTGGTTCGTGACCGCAACACTGGGCAAGTGGTGGGCCTGAAGATCCTCGATCCCCAAAAGACCGCCCGCTTCGAGGCCCGTTTCCAGGGCCTGGGCAAACCCAGCGAAGGTGAAATCGCCATCCGCTTCGATCACCCGCACATCGTCAAGACCTACGAACACGGCACCACGACCCGCGGCGAACCGTACCTGGTGATGGAATACCTGGGCGGGCCCGGCATGGACTACCTCATCGCTAACCGCGGCCGGATCAGCGAAGATGTCTCGCTGCTGGAAGGGCGCCGACTGCGGCACCTGCGCCAAGTGGCCGAGGCCCTGCACGAGGTGCACGCCGCCGGCTTCATCCACCGGGATGTCTGCCCCAGGAACCTGATCTTCACCGAAGACCACCAAGTGCTCAAACTGACCGACTTCGGGCTCAGCGTGCCGGCCACCGAACCGTTCATGCGTCCCGGCAACCGCACGGGCACCCCGGAGTACATGGCCCCGGAACTGATCCACCGCAAACCGACCGACCAGCGGCTCGATGTGTTCGCCTTCGGCGTGACCGCCTACGAGATGTTCACCTACCAACACCCCTGGCCACGCCGCCAGACCGACGTGGCCGCCATGAGCCACGCCATGACGGCCATGGGCCACGTGGAACCGCCAGCCGATATCCGCAAGCTCCGCCCCGACCTCCACCCGGAACTGGCCGCGGCCATCCATGCCTGTATCGAACCCGAAGTCAAGAAACGCTGCCCCTCCATGGAGAAATTCCTCTGGATGATCCGCCGCGTCCAGAACGAAAACGCCTGACCAACCCCGCCGCTGCCGAGATGGGAGCCCATCCACCGCCCCTCTTTTCAGAAGTGCCGAAGCCGGGAGTCGAACCCGGACGAGCGCAATGCTCACTAGGTCCTGAACCTAGCGCGTCTGCCAGTTCCGCCACTTCGGCAAATCTTCCTTCTTTTTAGGCGAATCGGCCGGCTCTGACAAGCCCCCGTGAGGGCCGCCGTCCGCCCGCCACTGCTCAAACCCGCCGGGGGCCCCTTACGCCTTGCGGCCGAAGCATACCACGCAGCGGTCGTCGCTTTGAGCCCGGGTACCCACGAACTGGCGCACATCCTCCAACAGTCCCTTTCCCACCGCCGTGACCGAGTCGGCCGGTTTGGCCAATTGGGTCTGCAGTCGTTCGTCCCCGTAACACTCGTTGGCCGAATTCATCGCTTCGGTGATCCCGTCGGAGTAGAGGACCAGGCAGTCCCCGGGACTGAGCTGCACGGTGTCGGCTTGGTACTCTTCTTCCTCCATCACACCCAAGGGCATTCCGTCGGAGGCTTTGGCCACCTCTTCCACTTTACCCGAGCGCGTCCTGAGCAGCGGAAACATGTGGCCCGCGTTGACGACCGTCACCCCGTGCGATCGGGGATCCAGCACAGTGAGGATCAGGGTGATGAAGCGGTCGTCCCAGCGGCTATCGCAGAAGACCCGGTTCAGTTTGGCCACCGCGTCGGTGGCCGACGTTTCGCTGGCCAGCAAGTACTTCATCTCCGCTGAGAGCTTGGCCATCAACAGCGAAGCGGAGACCCCTTTGCCGGACACATCCCCCAGGGCCACCGCCACCCGGCCGTCCTGGAGGGGGATGTAGTCGAAGTAATCGCCGCCCAGCTGCCGAGCCGGCTCGTAGAAGTCGAAGAACTCGTAGCCCGGCACGACCGGTGGTTCGGCGGGCAGGAAGCCCTGCTGCACCTGGTAGGCCACCTCCAGCTCGCGTTTCATGGCCTCTTCGGCCACGGCGATCCTGTGCAGCTGGGCGTTCTCCACTGAAACGGCCGCTTGGCAGGCCACGCTGCCCAGCACTTCCAGGTCATCGTTGTTGAACCGCCGCCGGGGATCGATCGTGTCGATCTGGATCACCCCCAACACTTGCCCCTCGCTCCCGATCAGCGGCGCGCACATGACCGAACGGATCTGAAAATCGGCGATGCTTTCGCTCATGCCGAATCGCTCGTCGGTGGCCGCATCCGCCGAAAGGATGGCCCCTTTGCTCTCCATCGCTTCGTTGACGATGGTGCGGCTGATGCGGATCTGCTCGGCGGCCGCATCGTGCCGGTGTTTGACGGCCATGGGGATGAGCCGCCCCGACTGGAAGTCCTTCAGCACGATAAACCCGCGATCGGCCTGGATGAAGATCTTGAACAGGCTGTCCAGCACCTTGGGCAGAACGTCCTCCAGGGTGACCGCCCCGCCCAGGTTTTGGGCGATCTCCAAAAGGGCCTTGAGCTTGGCTTCCGCGTTGGCCGTCAGCCGCAGGCCTTCGCGGCCGGCGGAGATGTCCAGCTTGGAGACGATGGTCGAGGTGCCGGCGCTTGGCTCGTCATCGACGATGCGCACGTGCGAAACCGTGGAGCTGTCCTCGTCGGCTGCCGGATCGTAGAGGAACTTGAATTCCAGGTCGCAGATGCGAACCACATCGTGCTCCGATAGCCGGCGGCGGCCGCGGACAAACTCTTCGTTGACGAATGTGCCGTTGCGGCTCTTGAGGTCCTCCAAGTAGTACTGGTTGTCGATCCGCAGGATCTGTGCATGCTGACGGCTGACCGCGCCGACCGGAAGGACGATATCGCAGTCGGGGTGACGGCCCAGCACGGAGCATGCCTTCTCCAGCGGGAAGCACCGCCCTGGGCTGAGGCCTCTGATCACTTTCAACACTGCCATGGAAAGCGAACCCCGCAATCTGGCTACCCATTCCCCCCTCGGTTCGGCGAGCCGGGGATGGGCCAATCCGCCCCGGCACCATCCGCTGATTCTAGGTCCGCCGCAGCAGGGGCGTCAACCGTCTGGGCCCGGCGGCCTTGACGTTGGCCAACCGCGCCGCTTACCATATGATAACCTTCGGATGGTCGAGGGTGGGCCTGGCGCCCGCCCAGATTGGGGAATGGTGTAATGGCAGCACGACTGACTCTGGATCAGTTAGTCTAGGTTCGAATCCTAGTTCCCCAGCTTACCGGATTCGCCTCCGAAAACCCGCTGGCTGGTCCGACTCGACGGCGGGGCTTCCGAAGGATCCGGCTGAGGAGTCGTATGGGGGCAAGCATCGGCAAAACGCCGTGGTTCAGCAACGTGGCCCCCGACAGGGCAGGGACGGTGTGGCCCAAAGGCGGTAGGTCGCCCTATGACGCAGGTGACGGTCGTTTGCCCCAATTGCAGTGCGCGATACGTGATTCACCGCTCGCATCTGGGCCGGGCCGCCCTGTGTAACCAGTGCAACGAACGGTTCGTGCTGGAGGATCGCCAAGTCGAAGGGAGCCGCGGCGATCCATCCATCCAGGAAAAGACATCCTCTCACGGTGGTGACCCAGGCAAAGGTGACCCAGACAAAACGGTCCTTTACCGGCCTGGGCCGGAACCGCAGGCCAGCGACGCCACCCAGGAGTTCGCCATCCACCCTACTTTGGAGGTGGTGGAGGGGGTCGGAGTCGGCCGTATCTACGAGTTGTCGCGCGAGGAAATCACGGTCGGCCGGGGGCGCGAGTGCCATATCGTGTTGCACGACGACTGCGTCAGCCGTGTCCATGCCCAGCTGATCCGGCACCAGGGCACGTATCTGTTGGAGGACTTGAAGAGCAAGAACGGTACGTTCGTCAACGGCCAGCGAGTCGTCGGCCCCCGGCGGCTCGAGGACGATGACCGCATCCAAATCTCCGGTACGGTGTTCGCCTACCGCTGTTTGTCTCCGCCGGTGCGCGAGAAGAAAGGAGAATCGGGCTCCAGCCTGGTGTGCAGCATCGACGCCACGGGCTCGAGCGCAATGGAGGCGAAGACCAACGCGGAGCGCAAGCTGCAGGCGATCCTGCGCATCAACCAAGCTTTGGGTCGTACGCTCGACCTGGAAGCGGTGCTGTCGAAGATGTTGGGCGGCCTGTTCGAGATCTTTCCCCAGGCGGACCGGGGGCTGGTCCTGTTGCGCGAAGGCCAGCGGCTGGTGCCCAAAGCGGTCAAGCAGCGCAACGCTCGCCGTGGGAGCATCCAGTTCAGCCGGACCATCGTGGAAAAGGCGATGGACCAGCGCCAGGCGATCCTCAGCGAAGACGTCTTCCACGACGACCAGATACCGATGACGGCCAGCCTGGCGCAGCTGGAAATCTGCTCGATCATGTGCGTGCCGCTGCTTTCCCAGGATTCGGAACCGCTGGGCGTGATCCAGCTGGACACGCAGGACCGGAGCCGGAAATTCAGCCCCGAGGACATGCAGATACTGACCAGCGTGGCCAGCCAGGCGTCGATTTCGGTGGAATACGCCCAGCTCCACCGGGAGTCGATCAGACATGCCCAGATCGAAAAAGAGCTGGAGGTCGCCCGCGTGGTGCAGCACAGCTTTCTTCCGTGCCGCACTCCGGAACTGGCCGGCTACCGGTTCTGGGCCTTTTACCAAGCGGCGGGACAGGTGGGGGGCGATTTCTACGATTTCCTGCACCTGCCGAACGGCAAACAGGCCGTGCTCATCGGCGACGTGGCCGGCAAAGGGATCCCCGCCGCACTGATGATGGCCAAGATGAGCGGCCTGTGCAAAGTGGCCCTGCTGAACCATCCGGACTGCGCCGCCCGGGCTATGGAACAACTGAACCGCGAAGTTTGCCAGGCGGGCCTGGAATTCGGCCTGGTTACCCTGGTGCTCTGCCTGATCGACCCCGCCAGCCACCGGATCGATGTGGCCAACGCCGGTCATCTGGCCCCCATGTTCCTTCGCGCCGACGGCCGCGTGGAGGACAGCGTGGGTACGGCCCTTCGGGGCTTCCCACTGGGATTTGACCCTCAGTCCGAATACGGCACGGAAACCACTCAACTCGGCCCCGGCGAATACGTGCTGTTGGTCAGCGACGGAATCAGCGAAGCGATGAATGCTGAACGCCAGTTGTACACCACTCAACGGATCCGTGGTCAGTTGGCGGGGCAGCAGGGCCAAGATCCCGAAAAACTCGGAGAGGCCATCCTGGAGGACGTGCGACGCCATGTGGCCGGCTACGATCAAAAGGACGACATGACTATGGTAGTCGTCCAGCGTGAGCCGGTCGAAGCGGCCTGAGGTGGTTGCAGGTGGAGACCTGCTGGCATGGGCCAGGACGTGGCGTTGTTGCCTGGGCCACCCGGCGATGATGGCTTTCGGCAGGCGGGATCTGCGCGGCCGTTGTGGCTATTTCTGTACGCGACTTTGATCGGTTCGGGCTGCTCTATCTGCGCAGGGGCCAATGGCGGGCGTCGGCCGAGCGTCCGTCTGCCCGGCTTCCCGCCCGTTGGTGCCCAGCTGCGCGGTGGCCGGAGTACAATCACAAGGGGTGGGCACTGCCCACCGAAGCCTTGCGTGAGCAGCCAGGGGCCCGGCCCTTTGCGGGTGGGCGGTGCGCACCCTGCTGGCTATAATAGAAGCGGGGAGCTCAGCAAAGGGAATCGCTCGTGGCGGTCACCGTTGAGCAGTTTGTCAAGAATCTGGTCCGCAGCCATCTCTTTTCGCCCGAAGAAGCGGTTTCGCTTTTGGAGCGGGTCCCGGGGGATCAGTCGGACCAGGACGCGCGCGCCTTGGCCGATCAGCTGGTCGAGGCGGGCCGGCTGACCTCTTTCCAAGCCTCGATGCTCTACGAGGGCCGCACCCGGGGGCTGGTTTTGGGCGAGTATACCCTGCTGGACCGGATCGGGTCGGGCGGGATGGGCGAGGTGTTCAGGGCTCGCCACCGGACCATGGAGCGGGTGGTGGCCATCAAGGCCCTGCGGCGAGGGGCGTCGGACAGCCCGTCGTTGATGAAGCGATTCCAACGGGAGGTGCGCGCAGCCGGCCGGCTCATGCATCCCAACATCGTCACTGCCCTGGATGCCAGCCACCAGGACGGGATCTGGTACCTGGTGATGGAGTACGTCGATGGCCAGGACTTGGCGGAACTGGTGCGCCGGCGTGGCCCGCTCGCCGTGGAAGAGGCGGTCGATTACGTCTGTCAGGTGGCCCGGGGATTGCATTACGCCCACACCCAAGGGATCGTGCACCGGGATATCAAGCCCCGTAACTTGTTGGTCGACAAGAGCGGGACGGTCAAGATCCTTGACATGGGGTTGGCCCGGATTTCAGCGGAAGCCACTTCCCGGCCCGAGGAGGAGTTGACCGCCAGCGAGAAGGTTTTGGGCACTTTCGATTACCTGGCACCGGAGCAAGCCGAAGACGCCCGCATGGTCGACCGCCGGGCCGATATCTATTCCCTCGGATGCACCTTGTACCACTTGCTGGTGGGAAAGCCGCCGTACAAGCGTTCCTCGGCCCTGAAGACGGTGTTGGCCCACCGCGAAGCACCGATCCCGTCGATCTGCCAGGCCCGCCCGGACCTGCCGCCCGCTCTGGACGCCGTGTTCCGGAAGATGGTGGCCAAACGCCCGGAGGACCGATACCAGGACATGGGACAAGTGGAGATGGAACTGCAGCGGGCCGTGGGACGGCGGGAAGAGCCCCAGACCGTGACCGCAGCGCCTCGGCCACCGGCTGACCCGGAGTTGGCATCTTTCCTCCAGCACGTTTCCGGGAAAACGGCTGAAGCGAGCCGGCGCGGGCCGGACAAGCCAGCGGCGAGGTCGACTGGACGTCCCACGCCCCAAGAGCGTCTCGGTGACGTCCCCGAGAAACCCGTTGCCGGTCGGCGGCGGCAGGTGATCATGGCCATTGGCATCGCCACGCTCCTTACCTGCGCCGTCCTGCTGCTGGCCTTCTTCGCGGGACGCCAGCGGCCGTCGACTGAAGAGCCCGGCCGGATCGATGAAACGGCCGGCCGGGGTGGGCAGCCCCACGGCACCGGCCAAGCGACACTGATCCTCTTTTGGTCCGCGGCGGAGCGGAAAGGAGCCACCCTGAAAATCGACGGGCAACCGCAGGATTTGCACGTTGCCTCCGGCGACGCCGAATCCCTGCGACTCTCCGTTGCCCCTGGCCAGCACACGATCCACATCGAACGGCCTGGATTCGAGCCGTTCCGGCGGCGGTTCCTGGTGGATCCCGGCGAGCAGTTCGCCATTGAACCGACCTGGAGAGCTCGGAAGGATTAGTGAGGCCCGCTCGGCCGCGCCGGCCCAGGGGAAACTCCCGGGAGGGCCGCCTCGGCCCCGTGCAAAGGATCTCCTCTGCCGCGCTGCCCGCTTGGTCCGCGGGCAGCGTGGTGGTATGATGATGATCCAGCGGTGGGGCAGGCCCGGTGTTCGGGCGGCTCGGTGCGGAAAGGTCCAGGTGTGACGGTAAAGGTTCGAGAAAGGGCGTGATGATGGGCCAGCGTGGATTGGGTCAGTCGGCTGGGGTCCCGCCGTCGCGGCGGGAGTTCTTGCGACGATTGGGCAGCGGCGCGGTGGCCGGCTCGATGGCGGCATCCGTCGCCGGCGTGGCGGCCGGCAGGGCGACCGAAGGCCGGGTGCGACACCGCACTTTGGGCAAGACGGGCCTGGAGGTTTCCGAGATCGGTTTCGGCGGGCACAGTTGGGCGTACCCGCGCGTCCCCACGGGCAATGGCGGCTTCCGCCGGCCCACAGTGGATGAGGCCGTGGAGATGCTGGCCGCCGGCCTGGACATGGGCGTGAACTTCATCGACGCTTGCACTCCACACGAAGAGCACATCGTACCCGGCCAGGCGCTGAAGCGGCTGGGCAAGCGGGACCAGATGATCATCAGCGGCCGCTGCTGTCACAAGATGAAGGGCCGCCCCCAGGACAAGGAGGAGGTGTACAAGTTCGTCGACGAGCGGCTGAGGATGTGGCAGATCGAACACTTCGACCTGCTCATGCTCACCAACACCGAAAACGACACGCCCCAGTCCGGCCTGTGGGACATGTCCTATTCGATCGAAGCGCTGGAGAAGCTCAAGCAGCAGGGGAAGATTCGCTTTGCCGGCTTTGGGGCCCACTTCACACCGGCCGGTTTCCTCTACGCCTTCAAGCACTACGCCAAGGATTTTGATGTCTGCTCTTTACCCTACAACATCCGGCATCGGGTGGCCGAGCAGATCATGCCGGTGGCCAAGAAAGTGGGGTTGGGTGTGGTCACCATCAAGCCGTTCGCCCGCGGGTCGTTGCTCAAAGGGCACGAAGAGGAGCCGGGGTTGGCCCGCGATATGATCTCCTTCGTGCTGGAGAACCCGAACTTGGACGTCTGCATCTGTGGCGTGCATACGATCGAGCACGTGCGGGAGAACTTCTCCGCTTCGTGGACGGCTCTGACGCCTGAGCGTCGCCAACGGCTGGAAGGCTTGGCCGCCCGGACGCCGTGTCCCCAGCACCGGTGGCTCGAGGAAGGCTGGCTCCATGCGTGATGTGGGCTCGGCGGACAGCCTGGGAGCTTGGTGGCCGGGTGCCCTGGTCGCCTCGGCGGGTTGAGGAGGTGGGCCACATGCCTGACCGTTTCGCTGGCAGCGGCTGGATGCTCGTGGCTGGGCTGGCCCTTGTTCTGCACCTGGCCGCTTGTACGCCCCAGCGGGGCCCCACGGAGGGCGAGCCGCCCGGTGAGCGGACCGGCAGTTCCGCCCTCCAGCCTGAACGGGCCGGTCGCGGTGCGGAGGCCGAACCGGCCGACAAGCGAACTGGAGCCCAACAAGGAGTGCAACGAGGAGCCGAACAAGGAGTCCAGCAAAGGGACGCAAGCCAGGTCGCTGTGGCGGACGGTTTGGAGCAGGCTTCGGATTCCACGGCCGGATCCCCCGATGTCGAAAGCGGCCAAAGAGCCGTTGATCTGGACGAGATCGATCTGTCCCAGTTTGGACTGGAAGGGGTCGATCTGGAGAACATGACCTTGGACGATTTGGCCACCGACGATCCCAATCCGCTGGGTGGCTGCCTCCAGTGCCACACGGACGTGGGCGACCGGTATCAAGGGAGCCGGCACGAGAAGGAGGACGTCACCTGCGCCGATTGTCACGGACCCAGCGAAGGCCATCTGGCCGATGAGAACAACCAAGTGAAGCCGGACGAGACCTTTGCCCGCGAAGACGTGGACCACCTCTGCGGCGACTGCCACGATTGTTCCCGCACCCTCCCGGCGGACTGGGCTAGCCGTCCCCAGAACGAGCGACCCGTGTGCACGGATTGCCACGGATCGCACGCTTTGCGGCGCATACCCATTGAAAAGTAGCGATGGCAAATCATCGCGGTGCAAAGGCGCTGATGGATCGTCTCCGTCCGGCGAGGGAAGACGTATTCGTCCGGCTATTGGACGGCCAGAGTGTCCGGGCCAGGGTGGCGCCGCTGCTTGGAGATGAGTGCCCCACGGGGGTTCTGGAAGAGGTGGAGCTGCAATGATGCGCCGGATTGTTGAGCATCTGGTCGTAACGGGGTTGGTGGCTTTGGGGCTGGTCGGGCTGGTCGCTCGGGCCGCGCCGAGCGAGTCGAGGCGGCCGAACATCGTGTTCATCCTGGTCGACGACCTCGGTTGGCGAGACTTGAGCGGCGAGGGAAGCCGGTTCTACGAGAGTCCGAACATCGATCGGATCGCCTCCGAGGGGATGCGATTCACGCAAGGCTACGCGGCGTGCCAGGTATGCAGTCCGTCGCGGGCCAGCATCTTGACCGGGAAGGTCCCGCCGCGGCATGGGGTGACCGATTGGATCGGCGCGCGGACCGGCGTGGCATGGCGCCAGCTGGGGCGGCACAACAAGCTGCTGCCACCCGAATACGAGTCGCGGCTTCGCCACAGCGAGATCACCTTGGCCGAGGCGCTCCGCCAAGCCGGTTACCGGACGTTCTTCGCGGGCAAGTGGCATTTGGGCGATGTGGGATCACATCCTGAGGACCACGGGTTCGAGATCAACCGGGGCGGCTGGCGGGCCGGCAGCCCCGCGGGAGGGTACTTCTCGCCGTACCGAAACCCGAAGCTGGAAGACGGCCCGCCGGGAGAATCGCTGCCGCACAGGCTCGGCCAGGAAACAGCCCGGTTCATCGATGAGCACGCCGATGAACCTTTCTTGGCTTACCTTTGCTTCTATTCGGTTCACGCCCCGATCCAGACGACGCGTCCGCTGTGGGCAAAGTACCGGGAGAAGGCCCTCCGGGCCGGCCCGCCCCGGCGGCGTTTCCTCTTCGACCGCCGGTTGCCTGTACGCCAGGTGCAGGACTGTCCTGTCTATGCGGGGATGATCGAAGCGATGGACCACGCCGTGGGCCTGGTCCTGGAGGCGATCCGCCGCAACGGCCTGGAAGATCGCACCATCGTCTGTTTCACCTCCGATAACGGCGGCGTCAGCTCCGGTGATGCCTACTCCACATCGAACCTGCCGCTCCGCGGCGGCAAGGGCCGCCAGTGGGAGGGCGGGATCCGTGAACCCTACTACATCAAAGCACCCGGGGTGACTCGCCCGGGGTCGACCTGCAACGTGCCTGTATCGGGCATCGACTTCTATCCCACACTGCTTGCGCTGGCCGGTGTTCCCATGCCGCCGGGGCAGGTGGTGGACGGCATGAGTCTGGTGCCGCTGTTGAAGGGCCAGTCGGCGCCGGCCCTTGAAAAACGCGACCTGTTCTGGCATTACCCGCACTACGGGAACCAGGGCGGCGAGCCGTCGTCGATCATCCGCCGAGGCGATTGGAAACTGATCCATTACTGGGAGGACGGGCGCGACGAGCTGTACAACCTGCGGCGCGACCCGGGCGAACAGAAGGACGTGGCGGCCGAGAACCCTGAGATGACGCGCACGTTGCGCCGGCGACTCGACGCTTGGCTGGCCGAGACCGGTGCCAAACTCCCGGTGCCCGATCCGGAGTACGACGAGGCTGCCTTCCGAGCATGGCTCAAGCGCCGGCGGACCACGTTCATGGAACAACTGGAAAAGCGCCACGCCGCCTATTTGCGCGAAGACTGGCAACCGAACAAAACATGGTGGGGAAGCGCCGTGCCCCGGGACTGATCGAGAGAAACGTCCTGCCCGGGGTGTGCCGATCAGGTGCGGAGGATCACCTTCAACAGACGGGTCCGGATCTGCTGCAGTCGATATTCGTCTTCGATCTTGTTGCCTTCGCGGTCGGTCACATAGAAGGCATCGACGACTTGATCGAAGTAGGTACCGACTTTGGCTCGCCAGACGGACAAGCCCAGTTCGAACAGGGTGCGGGTGATCTCGTACAGCAGCCCGGGACGGTCGACGGCGAAGATATCCAGGATCGTACATCGCTCGGACGTGCTGTTATCCGCCTGGACTCGCGTGCGCGCCACCTTACGAGTGGCCTCCTCGTGGCCTCGCTTTTGCCATAGCCTGCGAAACGTGGGGCGCGGTGCGCGGGGGTCCAGCAGCGCCTGTCGGAGTGCCTGGCGGATGTCTTCCAATCGTTCAGGCGGCGGCATGCCGGCGTAGTCCGGGTCGATCACTTGGAAACGATCCAGTACGAGTCCGTCGGAGAAGGTATGGATCTGGGCAGCGATGATCTCCAGCCCTTTGGACGTGAGGGCGCCGGTCAGTTTGTGGAAGATCCCGGCGGTCACCTGTTCGCTCGTGCTGACGGTGAACTGGATCGTACCGCCATCGGGCTGGCATCGGTATTCGACATGAACGTCGCCCAGGGGCAGGCGGTGCAGCCGTCGAAGGTCGACGGCCAACTGCCGGGGCGGGATACCGGCCAATTCGGCGGGCGAAAGTGATGCGATTTGACGGGCAAACCAGGGTTGGTCGGCCTCCGCGCCCAGGGCTTCGCGCACCGCCCGGCGCCGCTGGCTGAGCAACTGCTCCCAGTCGACCGCCGGGCTTTCGTCGGCCAGATGTTCAATGGCCCGGCCGTACAGTTCGCCCAACAGGTCGGCCTTCCAGCCGGTCCACGCCCCAGGGCCCACAGCCGCCAGGTCGCAGGCGGTGAGCAGGAAGAGCATCCCCAGCACTTCCGGCGAACCCACCTGGAGGGCAAAGCGCACCACCAGCTGCTGGTCGCTCATGTCACGGCGAAAAGCCAAATGATCCATCAGCAGGTGCTCGTGCACCAGGAACTTGAGCGTTTCCGACTCGTCATCGGCCAACCCCATCTGTTCCGCCAAGCGCGTGGCCATCTGCAAACCGACGTCACGATGATCGCCCGGATAGCCTTTGCCCAAATCGTGGATGAGCAGGGCCAGATGGAGCAGGTATTTGCGGCGGAGGCTGCGGTAGAGCCTTCCCAGCAGGCCCGGTTCGGATGCGAGCTGTGTGGCCTGCTCCACCGCGCGCAGACAATGTTCGTCCACCGTGTACTTGTGATACTGGTTGAATTGCAGCAGCCCGCGCGCGTGCGCCAAGGGGGGGATGAACCGCTCCAGGATACACGCTTCGTGCATCTTGCGCAACAGATCGCCCAGCTGGGCCGGCTGATCCAGCAACTCCCGGAATCGCCGCCACGCTCCGCCCGGCACCTCGGCCGGCAGCGCAGCTGCCTGCTGGTGGATGTGTTCCCACGTCTCCTCGGCGATGGGACGGCCGTACCTGGCTGCCAGCAGCAGGACATCCATGATAGCCGTCAAGTCGCCCAGGCCCGGGCATCGGCCCTGCCCTGCGGCGGCCAGAGGAACCGCCCGGCTTCGCAAACGGATACCACGCGGCCCTGGCGCCAACAGGGCGGCAGCACGGCCCGCCCGCCGCCAGACGGCTCGAGCCCCCAGTTGTTCTGCCACCCGGCTCACCTGGCCAGTATGCCGGAAATAGTCGCGCATGAACTGCTCGACCGGCAGCAGTCCCGCCGTGGGCTGGTACCCCAACCGCTCGGCAATCCGCAATTGCTCGTCCCGGCTCAATACGTCACTGGCGCGCCCCGCATGAAAGTGCAACTCGTTCCGCAGCCACAACAGAAACTCGGCCGCCTCCTCCAACCGGCGACAGTCTTCAGCCGCCAGCACCCCGGCGGCGGCCAACTGCTGCGGTTCGCGCCAGCCGTAACGGACCATGCCGATCCAGCGGACCAATTGGACGTCCCGCAGCCCGCCCCGGGATCGCTTCACATGGGGTTCGAGCAGATAGACCGTTTCACCAAACCTCGCCCGCTCCTGGAGCCGTTCCTTGCTGATGGCAGCCAACAGCCGCCGGGATCGGCGGCGAACCTGATGCGAAAAGCGGTCCCAAAAATGGGCAAACACAGCCTCATCGCCGACCAACAGCCGACTCTCGACCAGCGAAGTGCAGACGGTGGCGTCCCCGATGGCCAACCGACAGGCCTCCTCGGCCGTGCGCACGCTGTGGCCGACCACTAACCCCGTGTCGAACAGGTCGCGGAACAGCCGTTCGGCCAAGCGCTGGATAGCACCCCTTCGATCGCGGTCGTAGAGCAACATCAGGTCGATGTCGGAAAACGGCGCCACGTCCCGGCGGCCGTAACCCCCGAGGGCCACCAGCGCCACACCCCGTTCCTCCATCCCTTCCACGGCGATAGCCACCCGGAATAGATCCAACACCACCCGGTCGCGAAGATCGGCCACCGCCCCACACAACGGGCGGCCCCGCATCCCATCCCGATGGGCCTCCTGCAAACGCCGATGCCCCTCGGCCAATCGTCGCCTCGCCGCTCGTACATGCTCGCCAAGTCGCGACATCCCGCGGTGCGCCTCGCGCTGGTCGGCCAGCAGACAACGACGCCGGCCGAAAAAAACAACCTCTGAATCCCAACGTTGCAGAAGGGAAACGTAGGATGCGCAACCTTGCCCGTCAATCATGGACCAGACCGGCCACGCTGGCTCGTGCGGCAAACCTCACACTTCGTGACATCTACGATGCCCAAACTATTGCGCGTTTTGCCCCACCTATGACGGACAGGAATCTCCATCCTACCCTGCCGGTTTGCAAGGCTGGGGTGAACTATGACTTGAGCCGGCGCGGCAGCGATCCCCAGCCCGGCCGACGGGGGCCAAGCCTGGCGCGCGTCTCGGAGAGACGCGGCTACAGGATCCCCAGCCCCGCCGACGGGGGCAAACCCGGCGCGCGTCTCGGAGAGACGCGGGTACAGGATCCCCAGCCCGGTCGACGG
>DQVB01000132.1 GCA_015661985.1 Planctomycetota bacterium
TTACATCGATTATTGATATCAATCACCGAAGCGGCGCAGATGCTCGGTATCAGCCCCAGACATCTGTGGTCCTTGACCTCCCCGAGAGGGCCAATCCCGTGCGTGAGGCTTGGGCGGCGCGTGCTCTACTCGGTGCACGATTTGCGGAACTTTCTGCGGAGTGCAAAAGGACAGCTTCACAGGAAGAGTCCGCCGGAGAGGGGACACGATGACGAGGAGCAAGCGGTAGTCCGGATCACCGCGGAGGCAGCCGGCGGCGCCAAGAGAGGGCACGACGATGAGGATGCTTGAAGTAACCGACTTGCCAAGCGGGTGGTTCGTCGTGCCGGTCGAAGGCAAGCGGCCGACCGCCGGCCAGGACTGGCCCGCGAAGGCCGTACCTACCGGTCGCGCGAACGGGGGTTGTGCCTGGGGGCTCCTGCTTGGACCGCGGTCAGGTGTAATCGACATTGAATGCGACTCCCCGGACGCCGAGCGACGGTTGGCTGAGATAATTGGTGAGAACATGCCTGTATGCCCCACCTGGCTGAGCCGACGAGGCAAGCATCGCTTATTCGCGTGGTCCGAGGAACTTCGTAACGCCAAGGCTCACGTTCATTTGGGTGACGGCCTAGAGGCCAGGATAGGCAACGACCGCGCGCAGTCGGTCCTCCCGCCCGCTGACGGCCGCGAGTGGCTCGTAACCCCTGACCAGTGTGATCCCCCGCCGCTGCCACCAAGGCTTTTGGACGCCATCCTGAAGGCGGCAAAGCCCCAGCCCCAGACGAACGACCCCAGCAACGGCGAGGTGATCCCACAGGGGTACAGAAATTCCACCCTCACCAGCCTTGCTGGTGTCATGCGCCGTCGCGGTATGACAGCCGAGGCGATCGAGAACGCGCTTTTGGCCGAAAACGCCAACCGGTGTGACCCGCCGCTGTCCGAAGACGAGGTCAAGCGGATCGCACGCTCTGTCAGCCGCTACCTCCCAGCCTCGGTCTCGGCGGTGGCTCAGCACGCTGACCGCACTGACCTTGGCAATTCTGAGCGGTTAGTATCGTTGCACGGCGACGATCTCCGATACGTAGCTCCCTGGAAGAAGTGGGTGATGTGGGATGGGCAGCGCTGGAGGGACGATATGCAGCAGGTCGAGCGGCGGCCCAAAGACGTTGCGCGGCGTCGGCTTCAAGAAGCCGGCTCGCGAGAGGACATCCGGTGGGCTAGATATACAGCCAGTGTCGCGGGGATGAGGAATATGCTCACGGTGGCGCAGTCGGAGCTGGCCATCGATCACAACGACCTTGATCGCGATCCATTCCTGCTCAACGTTAAGAACGGCACTTTGGACTTGCGGACTGGCAAGCTGCGGCCACACAAACGACGTGATTTCCTCACCAAGCTGGTGCCTGTTACATACGATCCCAACGCGACCGCCCCCCTCTTTGACCAATTCCTCAATGACATCATGGACGGGGACAGTGCTATGATCGCCTATCTCAGACGACTCGTTGGTTATGCACTGACCGGCGTAATTGAGGAGCACGTGCTGCCGATTTTCTACGGGACCGGCGCGAACGGCAAGAGTACTTTCGTGAATACGATTCTCGCCTTGCTCGGAACGGACTACAGCTGCAAGGCGCCGCAAGAGTTCCTGATGGAGCAATCACACCAATCACATCCTACAGCATTGACCGATCTCTTCCGCAGGCGATTGGTGGTCGCGGCCGAAACCAAATCAAACAGGCGTCTGGACGAGAGCTTGATGAAGGAACTTACCGGCGGCGACCCCATCCGCGCCCGTAGAATGCGAGAGGATTATTGGGAGTTCGAGCCGACGCATAAAGTGTGGCTGGTCACAAATCACAAACCGATTATCCGAGGTGAGGACGAGGGCTTGCGCCGCCGCCTGCGGCTGATCCCCTTCACCGTTCGAATCCCGGACGGTCGACAAGATCCTAAACTGGGGCAAAAACTACGCACGCAGCTGTCAGGTATCTTGAACTGGGCGCTCGCCGGCTGCCGGGAATGGCAACAGCAGGGCCTGGGTAGCCCGAAGCTAGTAGATACGGCCACCGACGAATACTTTGCCCAAATGGACCTGGCTGGCGAGTTTTTGAACGAGTGCACCAAAAAGGATCCCAAAGCAATAACAGCCATCCAAGAGCTACATTCGGCGTTCGAGCAGTGGGGTGGATCCATGAATATGCGAACACTGGCAAACAGAATTGCATCGCGCGGTTACACGCGGGTGCGGATCACCAGCGGGGTGCACAAGGGGCGCAAGGGTATCGTGGGGCTTAGGCTTGCGTGGCGAGACGAGTAGCCGAGTGAACGTGGTGAACATCGTTCCGGTTAATTCGCGCAAATTGCGCCGTTCGTGGGCGCAATATGGCGCGACGTTCACCATCTTCACCAGCTGTGGGCGGGGACACACGCCCACGACACACCCCCCGCCGGCGAGAGGGGGTGCCAACGGGAAGGGATAGCCGGTCAGCGGCGACGGGAACACTTTGGACCCCTGCCTGGCGGGCGCACTGCCTGCGGGCATTGGACCCTAAGCGCCCCGGGGAGAACCCGAGCGGGAGGATACACCCCAGCACCACCGGGGGCAGCACGCATCGGCCCAGCTGATGGCAGCGCCGTTGCGCGATTGAGAGCCTGTCCACTCGCACTGTCGGCACTGCGGGCAGTTTGTGCGGTAGGGCAAACGGCGTGGCCAGGAGCTTGAGCTGCAAGCTGGGGCTGGTGACAGTGCACCCCGAGGGTATGTTTGTCTCTGAAAGCCGGGTTCCAGCAATGATCTGGAAGACTGTAATTGACGCGATTTGGCGAAAATTGGCCGAAATGGGCCTGACGCATGATGAACGAGCCGAGCGGACCGGCGTCGACAACCCCCCCCTGGTTTTCCTCCTGAGCGAGCAAAGAACCTTGTGGCTTGACACGGCCGACCGGCTGTTTCAATATCTTGGGCTGCGGGTGGTCGAGGGGCCACCCGAGCGTAAACGAAAAACGCCCCGCCGACCGAAAGGGCGTAGCCGGCGGGGCAA
>DQVB01000162.1 GCA_015661985.1 Planctomycetota bacterium
ACGTCTGCTAATAGAGAGTGAATCCGCATTCGCTGTGATCTGGCCATTTCAGTTACTTCTATCTCCTTTCCGACTCTCAAAGCCTGCATTCCCGCCGCGCCCACCACAGATGCAGCGTCGAAGGATGCCCGTGCCGAATGGACTTCTCTCGTGCGGCGTGCTTCGAGACCACGGCAATGGGAAAATCGACCTCGGCCAGGCGCTTGCATTCCTTGGGAATCATAAGACCGAACTTCCTCTCCGTTGTTACCTCGTGTTTCCTTCAGCGCGTCAGGGCGTTCGTGTCGAGCCAGTAGTGATGAACCCGCGTGACCTCGTGCCACTGGAACCGAGCCGGGTTCTTGATCGGCTCACGAAGCTGCGGCTCTGTATTGCAGTGCGTCACGACGTACAGCCAGTAGCAGTCGGGGCGGTCCTGGGCCACGCGGAGCTCATTCGGCGTGAGCAACACGCTACCGTCCGCCTTGCCGATGCCTTTCACCTCAATCAATCGCAGCTCGCCGGAGTTCAGGTCCAAGCTAGTCAGGTCGTAGCCAAGGTTCTTCTCGTGAACGTCGTAGACCTCGCGGCCCTGTGAGCGTTCGTAGTCCATCACCACCTGCATGGCGATGGCCTCGGTTTCCAAGTTGGGGCGCAGGCGTCGGAGTTCCGGCGATTCCCGATCAGGATGCGGGAGCACCAAAACGCTGGTTATGCGTTCGACCGCCTGCAAGGTGAGAGACCGTTGCTGCTGAAGTTCCTGTCGGCGGCGCTGGCGCCGGGCCAGCAGTTCCGCGTGGCGGGCTTCGGCCTGGGCCAGTCGGCCTTCGGCCCCCTGAGCCTTCCGCTCGACTTCGGCAGCCGCCCGGCCGATCTCTTCATCAGCCCGCTGGAGCAGCTCAGTCAGCGACAATTCGACATGCTCGGCGATCCGCTCGACTTCGGACAACCGTTCTGCCCGGACCTCATCGATGAACTGCTGCAGCGCGTGTTCTTGCAGCCACGTCGTCGCCTCGGGAAGCTGGGCGACGGGCGGAAGCGGCTGCGGTGATTCGGCGATGGTGAAATCGCCCAACAAAGTCGGTTCCCGCAGACGCGGCTCCCGTCCGTCGATGAGTTCAATGGCAAACAGCCGTTCGTGGACCACGTGGCCCAGGCCGTCCACGACGCGGGCGCGGTACACGTCGATCCGGGCGGGTGCATCATGGGCCAGTGAGTAGAAGCAGGCCCCTTTCTTCATGTCGTCTTGCGACAGGTGGAACGTGTGGCGGCGCAGCGCCTCGAAGAGCGGATGACCCGGCGTGACCCATTCGAGATGGTTTTCCTCGGCCACGTCCCGATGGGTCGATAGTCGAGGGTATTTGGCGGCAACTGCCGGCAGGCGCCAGTCAGGGTCGCGCTGGTGGCGGTGCAGCACAGTGGGCGTTCGCCCTGGATCGAATGTGTGCTCGAGTGACGGGACCGGGTTGAGTGTGAGGTTCGCGTAGGGTGCGGCTTCCGAGAGAAAGCGGGCAATCGTTTCCGGCACGACGCCCCGCTCCTGTGCCCGGGCCCGCCGCTCGATGAGCATCTCCAGGTTGAGCCTTTTGGCTGCCAGGCCTTCCAAGGCGTTCTGACAGATGGCCCGAAACCGCGACTCGTCCACGTTGCGCAGCAGGCGATCTTCCAGGTCTGCATCACCCAGCTTGCCAGCGTAGTAGTCGCGAAGCACGCGCTCAATGTGCGCGGCCGGCAGGACCTCGCCAACGACATTGAACACGGCATCGTCGTCCAGGGCATTGCGGATTTCCTGGAGCTTTTCCAGCAGCCGCTGGAGCACGCGGCCTTCGATCGTGTTGGTAGCCACGAAGTTGAAGATCAGGCAGTCCTTGCGCTGGCCATAACGGTGGATGCGGCCCATACGCTGCTCGAGCCGATTGGGGTTCCAAGGGATGTCGTAATTGAACATGATATGACAGCACTGGAGGTTAATCCCTTCACCGGCTGCCTCGGTGGCCACAAGCACCTGGATCGCCCCTTCGCGGAACTCCTGTTCGGTGTACAGGCGCGTGCCCGGCTCGTCACGCGATCCGGGTCTCATTCCGCCGTGGATCGAGCCGCAGCGGAACCCCCACTGGGTCAGCCTGTCGAGCAGATAGTCCAAGGTGTCCCTAAACTCCGTGAACAAGAGCAGCCGCTGCTCGGGGCGGTCGAAGAACCCTTGCTCTTGCATGAGCTGTCTGAGCCGGGTCAGTTTGGCCTCGGCACCAGACTCCTCGACGGCTATTGCCTGCTGGGCCAGCTGGCGCAGCTCGGCAATCTCACGGCGGACATCGTCGGCATTCTGCGCAAGCGAGATGGCCTCCAATAGCCGCTCGAGCCGCTCCCGATCGTGTTCATCCATTTCCTCCAGTTCTTCCGCGTCGGGCAGGCTTGGCGGGGCGGTGCGGGCCAGCTCCTGAGCCTTCTTCAGGCCAAGCTCAAGTCGGTTGGCCCGGTTTACCAGCGAGCAACGTACTGCGTGCGTGCTGGAGGCCAGCCGGCGCTGGTACAG
>DQVB01000716.1 GCA_015661985.1 Planctomycetota bacterium
CAGGGCCGGCCACAGGCGGCCCATGGGGCTGCGCGGCGGATCAGCCGACCAGGGTCCTCCAGAATCGTTCGACTTGGGCCCGCACCTGCTCGACCGACCCGGAGTTGTCCAGGATCAGGTGGGCCCGCTTCCGTTTGACGTCCAACGACTCTTGGGCTTCCTCGCGTGCTGCGAACTCCTCCTCACTCCAACCACGCTTCCGTGCCCTGGTCAGCCGAAGCTCCCGGGGGGCATCGACGAACACCAGGGTGTCGCAACAGTGGTCCCAGCCGGCCTCGATCAACAGCGGAGCATCCAGCACCGCCACGGCTACCCCCAGGCTGGCCATTTCACCGGCCTGGCGGTGGAGGATCCGGCCGATTTCTGGGTGGGTAATCTGTTCCAGGTACCTCCTTTCACGGGGCCCATCGGGCGGTGCCGCAAAGACGATCCGGCTCAGCCGCGCCCGGTCAATCTCTCCGTCGGCGCCGAATACCCCCGGCCCCCAATGTTTTCGGACAGCCTGTTTGACCCGTTCGACCCCGAGGGCTTCGTGGCCGGCACGGTCGGCATCCAACAGCCCGGCGCCCAGACGGGCCAGTTCCCGGGCCACCAGGCTCTTGCCGCTGGCCACCCCGCCCAGCAGACCGATCAGGTGTATTGGCATCCATCCAGCCCCCCTCGGGAGCCTACCACGGGGCAGCCTCAGCCCAGCTTTTGCCCGCCTTAACGTCCACCTTCAGGGGCACAAGCAAAGGCTCTACCCCGACCATTTCCTCCCTGACCAGCTCCCCCAGCTGATCCAAATGGTTGGCAGGAACTTCGAAGATCAGCTCGTCGTGGATCTGCAACAACATCCGCCCCAGGGATCTTTCTCGCCGGAGGCGGCGATGGATGGCAATCATCGCCTGTTTGATCAGGTCTGCCGCCGAGCCCTGGATGACCGTGTTGACGGCCGTCCGCTCGGCCAGGTTCCTTTGGCGGCCGCTGCCGGGCCGCACCCCGCGGATCCGGCGACGCCGTCCGAGGATAGTATTAACATAACCCTTTTTCCTGCACTGTTCCAGTACCTGCTCCAGAAAACGGGAGATTCCCGGATACTGGGCGAAGTAGGCGTCGATGAACTCGGCCGCCTCTTGCTTGTCGATGCGCAGCTGCTTGGCCAGCCCGTAGGGGCTTTGGCCGTAGATGACCCCGAAGTTGACCGCTTTGGCCTTCCGGCGCATCTCGGCGGTCACTTCCTCCAGGGGGACGCCGAACACCTGGCTGGCCACCCGGGCGTGGATGTCCTCGTCCCTGGCAAAGGCTTCGCGGAGCCGTTCGTCCTGGGAGAAGTGGGCCAGCACGCGCAGCTCGATCTGGGAGTAGTCGGCCGACAGCAGGACCCAGTCGTCTTCGGCGGCGACGAAGGCCGAGCGGATTTCCCTCCCCTCCTTGGTCCGCACGGGGATGTTTTGCAGGTTGGGGTCACTGGAGCTGAGCCGGCCGGTAGCCGCCACGGCCTGGTGGAACGAGGCGTGCACGCGACCCGTCTCGGGGTGGACCATCTTGGGCAAGGCATCCACGTAGGTGCCCTTCAGCTTGGCGTACTGGCGGTACTGGAGGATCTCGGCTGGCAGCGGGTGGACGGCGGCCAATTCCTCCAGCACCTCGGCGTCCGTGCTCGGACCGCTCTTCGGTGTCTTCTTGATCACCGGAAGCTGCAGCTCCTCGAACAGCACTTCCTGGAGCTGTTTGGGCGAGGCGATGTTGAAGCGGTGGCCCGCGAGCTGGAAGATCCGTTCTTCGAGCTCCGCCATCCGCTCGCCGAACCGCCGGCTGAGCTCCTCCAACCGCTCGACGTCCACCTTGATGCCGTTGTATTCCAGCTCGGCCAGGACGTCGATCAGGGGCAGCTCCAGCTCGACAAACAGCCGCTCCAGACCGGTGCGCGTCAGTTGCTTGGCCAGCACACGGCGGAGCCGCAAAGGGAGCACGGCATCTTCACCGGCATATTCGCCCACCTGGGCCACCGGCACCTGATCGATCCGCTTTTTCTGTTTTCCCGTGCCGGTCAGATCGGCGTATTTGATGGTGTCGTGGTGGAGGTAACGTTTGGCCAGCTCATCCAGACCGTGGTTGCGTTGGCCGGCGTCCAGCAGGTAGCTGGCCACCATGGTATCGAAGGCCACACCCGCCAGTTCGATGCCCGAGGTGCGGAGCACGACCATGTCGTACTTCAGATTCTGCCCGACCTTCTCGACGTGGGGATCCTCCAGGACCGGCCGCAGGGCCTCCAGCGTGGCCTGCGGCTCCAGCCGCGGTTGGCCCTGGGGCGCCTTGAGAGGCAGGTACCATCCCTCGTCTTCGGTCCAGGCGATGGCCACGCCGACGATCTCAGCCCACCGTGGCCAAAGGTGCGTGGTTTCCACGTCGACGGAAATCCGCCGTTGACGTCGCAGCTTCTCCAGGAACGCCTGCAGCGCCTCGGGCGTGTCAACGATGTGGTATTCGGCCCTCCTTTTCGGCGCCGGTGCTGTGGCCGGTCCGGCCAAGGCCACGACGCGGTCGGTAAGGCTGCGGAAACCGAAACGGCGCAGCAGTTCGCAGGCTCGATCCGGGTCGAAGCCGCACAGCCGACCGGCCTCCCAATCGATGGCCACAGGCACATGGCGCTCCAACCGTACGAGCTGGCGACTCAATAACACGTGCTGCGAGTGGGCCTTGAGATTTTCGCGCCGCTTGGTCCCCGCCACCTCTTCGGCATGCTCAAGCACCCCTTCCAACGTCCCGTACGTCTTCAAGAGTTGGCCGGCCAGTTTCGGTCCGATCAAAGGCACACCGGGTACGTTGTCGCTGGGGTCGCCCACCAGGGCCTGGAAGTCGACCACCTGGTCCGGCCGGATACCCCATTCCGCCTCCAACGCCTGGCGGTCGAAGACCTGGTCCTTGCGGATGTTGTACAGTAGCACCCGATCGCTGATCAGCTGGCGACAGTCCTTGTCGGTAGTCACCAGCACACAGCGGCCCCCTTGCTCCTCGGTGATGCGCGCGATGGTGGCCAAGATGTCATCGGCTTCGTAGTCCGGGTGTCCCAAGGCGGGGATGCCCAGCGCATCGATCAACTCGCGGATCGCCGCTACTTGGCTGACGAGCTCGTCGGGCATCGCCGGCCGATTGGCCTTGTAGGCTTCGAACAATGCGTGGCGAAACTTCTTGCCCGGCTCGTCGAAAGCGCAGAACAGGTAATCCGGCCTCTTCTCCAGCAACATCAGCACGTCCCGGGCGAAACCGTAGACCGCTCCGACCGGTTCACCCTCGGGACTACTCATCTCCGGCAGCGCGTGGAAGACCTGGTAGATCAGCGAATGGGCGTCCACGGCGTAGACGGTCTTTCCCCTCAGGTTGGGGGTGGAGCCGCCTGGGGCCGGCCCGGCGGTTGATGGCCCCCCGCCTGGGGCCGGCTGGTCGAAAAGATCCCGCGGGGATGATGGCTGGTTCATGGGAGACCGGAAGGGTTCACGAGGCTGTGGGCGGACGCTCACGGCTCCATGGTACGATCCGGGCCGCGCAGGCGTCAACCGTAGCCCGCGCCCTGCCGTGGAAACCGGGCCGCAGACGCAACCACCTGCGGCGCCGAAGGTTGCGACTCCGGCCCCCGAGGCCGGGAGAAGGATGGGCGGCCCGCCGTCCTGGGGGTATTTCGTTGACAGGGCCCCGAGGGCCGTTTAGACTGAATGTTGGCCTCCGACTGCCGGCCGCGCCGATCTGCGTGGCCCGGCTGCGGGCGCCGGCTGGCCAGGGGAACGTGGCAAGGCTTTGGCCCAGCCGAACAACGGGTCATCAAAGGGAATCAACGATCCAGAACAGGCCGACCGTCTGGTCTTGTCTGTCCGGAAACTCCACCGTGCCCTTGCCTTTCCGTAGCGAAGCTTGGGCCGACGTTAGGTTTCCGGAGCGAGGATGAGCCATCCATGCACCATGCCCGTCCCCGACGGGGTGGCGGGCCAGTGGAGGGGAGCTACAGATCATGGCGCGAGAGAACCAAGCCCTGCACATCGGACTGATCGTGTCCGTCACCCTCACCGTTTTCTTGGGCGTGGCGACCTATCTGTTTTTCCGCGAATACCAGAAGGCTACGGCCCGAGCGATGACGGCCGAAAAAAAACTGGCCGAGGCCGAACAGACGGCGCGGACCGTTCAGGACGAGGCCAATTCGCTCAAACAGCACATCGGCTGGTCGGCCAGCGACAAGTTGCCCGATATCACCGAAACCTTCAACAAGGACATGGACACCTACGGGGCCCGGTTCGGCGAAGACGAACGGTCCTACCGCAAGCTGGTGGAGAACCTCTACAAGGCGTTACAGAACGCCGATGCCCAGCTGCAGGACGCTGCCAAGAAGATCCAGAGCTACCAGCAGCAGATCGCCCAGATCCAGGCGGCTGCGGACAGCCAAGTGGCGGAGTACAAGCAGGCGATGGAGAAGCTGAAGCAGGATCTGGAGCAGGAACGGGCGGCGTTCAACAAACAGCGCGCTGAATTCACCCAGAAAACCGATCAGCTGCAGAATACGCTGGCCCAGGCCCAACAGCGATTCGAAGCGGAGATCGCCAAGAAGGACGGGACCATTGCCCAGCTGAACCAGAAGATCAGCGAGCTGAGGAGGGCCGTGGATACGAAAAGCGCGATCATCGACGACATGGTTTCCCCGCGGCTGGATGTGCCCGACGGCAAGATCCGTTGGGTGAACCAGCGTGAGCGGACCGTCTGGATCAACGTCGGCCAGGCCGATAACCTGCCGAACCTGACCACCTTTGCCGTCTACGACGCCGAGATCAACGACTTGACCACGGCCAAGAAAAAGGCGGATATCCAAGTGGTCCGGATCATCGGCGAACATCTGGCTGAAGCGAGAATCCTGGAGGATGATCTGTCGGACCCCATGATGCCCGGCGACATCCTCCATACGCCGATCTGGTCACCCGGACAGCAGGAACACTTCGCCCTGACCGACGGCTTGGATATCGATGGTGATGGCAAGTCGGACGCCCATGTAGTCCGGAACCTGATTACCATGAGCGGCGGTGTGATCGACGCCGAACTGGATGATGCGGGGAACCTGCACGGCCAACTGACCGGCCAGACGCGCTACTTGATCATCGGGACGCAGCACACGGCGGGGACGCCCAAGCAGCTGCTCGATGCTCGGGTGGCCTTGCTGCGCAAGGCCCAGGAACTCGGTATACGGACCATTGCCCTGGGTGACTTCCTGCAAAAGGCCGGGTGGCGGGAAGATACCAACGTGGTGACCTACGGCCGCGGGGCCAACCCCCGGGACTTCCGGGCCCGGTTCCCTGGGGGCATACAGCCGCGTTCCACGGGCAACGTCTTCCAGCCTCGTACACTGCCCGGAGCCGCTCGCCGCACCGCCTTCTGACTGGCAGGCTGAGCCTCCGGCCACGCCGGGAGATCGTGGAGGTCGTGAGCCGCTGACGAAGTACAACGGCGTGGAACCGATCGAAGGTCGAGCCTGTTCGGATCGTAAGCCCCGGCGTTGCAAAGAATTGGCCGGTACTGAAAAATCCAGCATCCCGCCTCCACAGCGAGCAAACGGACCAGGATGTGGCGTCTCGTAGCGGTCCTCCTCTCGCCTGCACTCTTGTCGTGTCCATTCTTGTCGTTCGCCAGCGGCGGTGGCAAGCCACAGAGCGCCGCCTTTAGCGCCGCGCGATCCGAACCTGGTTCTGCGGTGCGGGTTCGGCGACCAGAGGCCCCACTCGGTTCTCTCGTCGAGCCGACTCCACTCGGTTCTGGTCCGGGCTCTGACCGACCCACTCACTCGGACCCAAGGTCTCCCGCCTCACCTCGGTGCTCCATGTCCCGGCAGGCGACCGGACTAGAGACCAACCCGCAACGGACTGGGGGAATGGCGGGTAGGAGTTCTTCCACAGCTCCGCCTGGCTCTCCCAGGCTGGATGGGGCTGCGAGGTTACAAGGGAAACAGACTCGGCTCGGAGAGACAAGCTACGAGTGAGCCTTGTCCGACCAACGGTCTGATCGGGTCAGTCGCTGAGAACGGGATCGGCGGGAATGGGTTGTGGGCTTGGCTCGTCTGGGATTGTGGAAATGGTGGCCAGGAGGGGAAACGGGGGCGGCTCGGAGGGTTCATGGGGCGGGTCCGCAGGCGGGTCGGGCCGGG
>DQVB01000287.1 GCA_015661985.1 Planctomycetota bacterium
AGATCGACCCGATGCGCATTGGCTGCACGGGCAATTCGGGCGGCGGCACGCTGACCAGCTATCTGATGGCCCTGGACGAGCGCATCGCCTGCGCCGCCCCCAGCTGCTATTTGACCACGCTCCGTCGGTTGTGCGAGACGATCGGGCCGCAGGACGCCGAACAGAACATCTTCGGGCAGATCGCCTTCGGCATGGACCATCCGGATTACATCATTGTTCGGGCGCCGAAGCCGACGCTGATGTGTACAGCGACTCGTGATTTCTTCGATATCACCGGCTCTTGGGATGCCTTCCGCCAGGCCAAGCGGTTCTACACCCGTCTGGGATTCGCCGAGCGGGTGGATTTGATCGAGGTGGACGCGCGGCACGGGTTTTCCTCGCCCTTGCGAGTCGCCGCGGTACGCTGGATGCGCCGCTGGCTGTTGCACGTCGACGACGCCGTGACCGAACCGGAGTTCGAGATCGCCAGCGACGCCGAGCTGCAGTGCACGCCCCATGGCCAGGTGATGCTGCTCCCGGGCGCTCGCAGCACCTACGATTTGAACCGCCAGCTGGAGGCCGAGCTGGCCAAGAAACGGGCCGCTTTCTGGCGTGACGCATCGACCGACGAGGCCCTGGCGGCCGTGCGACGCATCACGGGCATCCGCCAGCTGGACGAGCTGCCCGAGCCCAAGACGACCCTGGTGACGGCCATCCAGGAAAAGGGCTATCGGCTGGAAAAACTGATCCTGGATCCCGAGCCGGGCATCCGCTTGCCTGCGGTGGCCTTCGTGCCCGAGCAGTACGACGGCCACGCGTATCTGTATCTGCACGATCAGGGCAAACACGTCGACGCCGGGGCGGGAGGGCCCATCGAGGAACTCGTGCGGGAAGGTCACTTGGTGTTGGCTGTCGACCTGCGCGGTGTGGGCGAAACGAGCAGCGGGGAGGCGGGAAGACGAGGCATCTCGCACTACGTCGGCGGCCAGTGGAAGGACCTCTATCTGGCCTATCTGCTCGGCACGTCTTACCTCGCCATGCGCGCCGAAGACGCGCTGGTCTGTGCACGGTTCCTTCAGAGTTACCATGGGGGCGATCGGCCCAACCGAGTGCACCTGATAGCCGTCGGCCGCCTGGGACCGCCGGCCCTTCATGCTGCGGCGCTGGAGCCGCAGCTGTTCGCCTCGGTCACGCTCAAGCGCTCATTGGCCAGCTGGTCCGACGTGGTGCAAAAGCCACTGGCCAGCAATCGGTTTGTCAACGTCGTCCACGGGGCGTTGAGAACCTATGACCTGCCTGACCTGGCGGCCACCCTGCCGGCGGAGAAGATCCAAATCATCGACCCGGTGGACGCGCTAGACCAGCCCATCGAGGCTGACACACAATGAGCCGGTGCCGAAAAGGAGACCGAGCGAGGGGACCGAGCCCCAGCGTTGCAAACCGGCAGGACGGGATCGACATTCCTGCCTGTCATAAGCGGGACAAAAGGTCCAATAACCCGGGCACGTTCGATGTCACAGAATGTGAGTCTTGCCGCCTGGCCCGGAGTCGCTGGTCGAGCCGGTGATTGACGGGCAAGAACGCCCATCCTACGTTTCCTTTCTGCAACGTTGGGGTGCAATCTGTGACGTCTCATCCCGTCCCCTTCAAAACGCGCTACAGGCTTCGTGCGGCACAATCGATTCCATTGAACATTGCCGAGGGTAACGGGAAACGAAGTCTCAAAGACCGACATCGTTTTCTCGACGTCGCTCGTGGTTGGGCGTTGGAATGCGCTGCGATCCAGGATGTCGCTGCTGCGACCGCTGGCACGGACGATGAATCACATCGTAAAGTGAAACACATTCTCCAACGTATCGTTTCGATGCTGACGCGTTTGATTGCGCGGGGTGACATGGCCCGAGAGAATTCCGGGGAGTACGCTGGAGAGGGCGAGTACGAGTACCGCGATGCCGAGTTCGAGACCGCGTACGGGTCGGAGCAGGAGTAGGAGAGCAACTGTGAAGCGCAAAGATGCCGGAACCAAAGGATCAAGGCGAGCGGGATCGCGGTAGGGATTCAATCTGAAATCAATGTGGAATCGATGTCACCGGCGCCAATTCCGCTGGCTTTGTCCGAATCGTTCATTCAGAGGAACCGATTCTGCGTCCTCTGGAAAGAGGCGGCATGGTGGCTGTCCAGGCCCCTGGCTGGATGAGGCCGCGCCGGTACCCGCAGGCCGAACATGCTGACGCCGAACAAGGCCATGGGCAGCACGATGGTCGCATACGTCATTGGACGACGCGGAGCCTCGTCCCGGTGCGTCCCCAGGCTCGAGCCCGGCAACGAGGGGAGGGGACGCTCACCGCCACTGAGTGCGGCCCACCTCATGTGGGCAGCACCCAGGGCGAGCGGTACTCCTTGGTCAGCAACCGGCTGGCTTCTTCGTCGTCGGGGAACTCCTCGCGGGCCGGGTCGAAATGCAGTACCCGGCCGGTTCGATAGGCGATTTCACCCAAATGTACCACGGCGCAGCTGAGATGGGCGGTTTCCGCGTCGGCGTGGGGTTTGGACTCACCGCGCACGGCCTGGAAGAAGTTGGCCACGTGCTGTTCGTTGCCCGCGCTGCCGCGCATGCCCGGCCCTTTTTCTTCCTCGGCCCCCAGATACACCTGGAAGAAACCTCGACGAGAGAAGACCATATAGCCTTCCGTGCCGTAGAAGATGTTCCCGTTGTCCCAGCCGTGCATCTTGTACGGGGCGAAGTTCCGGTTTTCGTAGATGAGCATCTTGTCTTGGGCGTACTGGTAGGCCACCAACATATTGTCCGGGAAATCGC
>DQVB01000246.1 GCA_015661985.1 Planctomycetota bacterium
TCACCATCGCCGGCCAGACGGCACCGGAGCAGGGATCACGATCGAGGGGCTGTTGCGCAGCGACCTGAAGGACTGGCACAAGGTGACCGAAGAGCAGCCGCACGTGCACGACGTGGTGGTGCGGTTCTTGCGTGTCCGGCCGCCGCCCGGCCGGGGCAATCTGGGCGACTGCATCCAGTTCTCATCGGTCCAGAACGCCGTGCTGGACCACCTGTCGCTGTCGTGGTCTGAGGACGAGGTGATCGACCTTTGGGCGCCGGCCACGGACATCACGGTTCAGTGGTGCACGATCGAGGGATCCAGCGCCGAGAAAGGCGAGCCCTGGCACAAGTTCGGGCTCATCGCCGGCGGGCGCAGCTACCGCATCTCGATCCACCACAATCTGTTCGCTCATCACATGATCCGCAGCCCCTGTCTGGGCAGCGGCCCGGCCGACTTCCGCAACAACGTCGTGTACCACTTCGAGCAGGGGTTCGTGCATCACAACAATTACATCGTCCGGCCAGGGTTCAATTTCGTCGGCAACTACTACAAGCGCGGCAGCCGGCCGTGGTGCGAGTTCCGGCGCGATGGGCAATACTACCTGCGCGACAACATCCTCAACGGCAAGCTGATCCGGGGCAATCCGGGCCTGCCCGGCGTCGTCGATAATGAGACGCCGGTGCCGCCAGTCACGACGCACCCACCGCAAGTCGCCTACCGGCTGGTGCTGGCCCGCGCCGGCTGCTTCCCTCGCGATGCGGTGACGCGGCGAACGATCAAAGAGGTCCAGACCGGCACAGGCTCCTACGGCCGCCACGCGCCGGAAAACCTAACGCAAGGGCTCCGGCCAGCCCCCCACCGAAAGACACCGACGATGACGGCATGCCCGACACCTGGGAGATCCGCCACGGCCTGGACCCCCGCCGCGACGACTCCGCCCGCCCCATGCGCTCCGGCTATACGGCCATCGAAGAGTACATCAACGAGCTGCCCGCCAGGCTTGTGCCTGGCCTTCCCCAATGCGGCCTGTCGGCTGCAACCAAAGCAGGATATATTGCCAATCCGTCCTACAATCATGTGTGCAGCACTCGCGTATCATGACGCGCAAAGACGCTACGCGCCATCCGGCACTCGGGCCGGAAGACGAGGCTGCCTGGGGCGGCCGTTGCGTCGTCTAACGGCAAGCCGAAGGCGCCGGCGTCAAGTGGTAAGCCGAAGAGACCCCCGTCCGCCCATAACAGCAAGCACCCTCCGGAAGACACGCAGGTGCTGCATCCTGAGCTGGTGCGGCAGTTGAAAGCCTGGCTTACAACCAAGACGCTCAAAGGTGATGAGCCGCTTTCTCCCGTCTCCGGCCGGGTGCCGGGCGGTGTGGAGCGGAAGACCTCCAAGATGATCCGGCGGGATCTTGCGGCCGCCCGAGAGTGCTGGCTTGCGGAAGCGGAAGATGAACAGGAGTATCGGCGCCGGCTCGCCTCGGACTTCTCGTGCTACTCGAACCACGACGGCCTCTACGCCGACTTCCACAGCCCGGGGCACTTGTTCATCGCGAACCTGCAGCGAGCCGGAGAGCGAGTCCAGGGGCCCTTCGCGGAAAGTGCCCGCTCGAGATTGACCACACCCGCCGAGCCGCGGAAGACGGGGGTGAGAAGCCGGTTTGGAATTCGACGGAAGTCTTGGCGTGATTTGGAGTTGGGTCCACAAATCCAAAAGCTGCAAGCACCTACGGCTTGCGGCGGCGAGTACACCCCACAGGATTCGAACCTGTAACCTTCGGTTCCGTAGACCGATGCTCTATCCAATTGAGCTAGGGGTGCAAGTTATTGCGGCAAAAGGGGTTGCGCCCTCTGACCCGACTTTCTCTTCAGGTCGTTGACACCTGTTCTGACACCAAACGGGCTGCAAACACTCCTCGCCGCCCCAGCTGTGGGTTACGGTCGGCTCTACAGCCGTCACCCGAAGCCCCGAGGCTGGAAACCATTCATGAAAAAGTCTACCCGACGTGTCAAGCCCCGTAAACCCCATCCGGATTTCCCACTGTCTCCCCATACCACTGGCCGTTCGGGCAAGAAGGTCTGGGGGAGGCCCCACTATTTTGGTCCCATGGGATGATCCCGAAGGTGCCCTGGAGCGATGGTTGGAGGTCAAAGACGATCTCCTCACGAAACAGCCTTAATCTGATGCAGGATGCCGAACTTATCTGGAGCGATGGTTGGAGGTGAAAGACGATCTCCTCCCTGGTCGGGTTCCGAGGGCGAAGCCCGATGGTCTAACGCTGCGGGAAGTGTTGAACCGCTTCTTGGACGCGCAAGGCGCTTTCGTGGAGGCTGGGCAGCTGGCGCCGAGAACATGGAAGGACTACTACCGAACCGGAGAAATCCTCGTGCAAGTCTCCGGGCAGACCCGGCCGATCGTCGACCGTCCAACCCCAAGACTTCGAGCCGTCACGGCGAGCTATCACCAGGACGCGCGGACCGATCGCGACCGCCAACGAGATCCAGAGAGTTCGCTGCCTGTCCAAGTATGCTTACGATGCCGGCCTCATCGACCGGCCGGTGCGATTTGGTCCCACGTTCAGGAGGCGATCCAAGTCCGTGCTTCGCAAGGCTCGGCAGGCGAACACGCCGAAAATGTTTGAGGCCGGGGAGATCCCTCGGTTGCCAAAATGGCCGTGCGCGATTGGGCATCAGGATTGGGATTGTAGCAAGTCGGCAAAAAACCGGACAACGGGAATTGTTGCGGATTACTGCCACCCTGAAGGCGAGGTTCGCAGGAGGGATTCCCACGGACGGTACTATTCCCAGGATTCCGCGGAAGGACAGGCAGAGGA
>DQVB01000639.1 GCA_015661985.1 Planctomycetota bacterium
CCGCGACTGCTGGCCCGTAAGGCCTCCCGCGTCGTCCTCCCACGCCAGTTCGGACCTGTCCATGGCTATGTCCTCTGTCCGTATGACCCTTGCGCCCCCCAATCCAGCCGGGGCGCCTCCGCCCGGTCGCAGGGGTAACCGGGGTCGGTGCCACAGCCAGTTTAGACGAAGCGGCCCGTCCGCCAAAGGGGGCCGGCCTGGCAAGGGCGTCGCCTCGAGAGCCGCCTGGGAGCTTCCATGGGCAACCACACCGCGCCGTGCAGGTGCCTCGGTGGACCTGTCAGGTCTTGGCTGTCCGAAGCGACTGTCGCACCTTTCCTGGCGTACTGGACAAAACCGGCGGAAGGACCTGGTCCGGCAAGGTGGCGAATCTGGAGCGACTGTTCCGGAGGTCCGGGATTTATTGCTCGGATCCGGCGGGGCCACCGATACCACCGATACAATCGGAGTGTCCGTTATGACCCGGCCTGCGCCGCAGATGCCAGGCGCAGGGCATTTCTGTAGGGGGGTAAGCTTGTATGAAGACCAAAACCCTGTTGGCTGTGGGAATAGGCTTGGCGTTGGTTGGGATGGGATGGGCCCAACAATGGCCAATGTCACCCGTGATCGGCTATGGACAGCCGATGGTTTACCCTCTTCAGCAGGCCTATATGCCAATGGTTGTCCAGGCCGATCAGCTGGCCGGGGGGGCGGGGTTTGTGCCCGCCGGCTTGGTCTCCGAGGAGGGTGCGGACGTGGCCACCGGTACTGAGCCGGGCTCGAGCGACGGGCAATGTTCGGGCGATGGCAGCTGCGGTTCGCCCGATTGCTGCTGCGGACCGGTTTGGACCGTTTACGCCGATTTCCTCTATCTGCGGCCTCGCAACAAAGAGCTCGCGCTGGTAGCCCCCATTGACGGCGCCGAGGTCCAGGACCCGAGCTACCCGATCCAGATCGGCCCGATAGGGGTGCTGGATCCTGATTTCGAGCCCGGCTTCCGGGTCGGCTTCTATCGATGGATCAACGAGTCGGCCAGCATCGGGGCGGAGTACACATGGTTTGAAAGCCAGACGGAGACCTCAGCGGCCATCTCGGCGCCCAACGTGCTTCGGTCCTTGGTGCGACATCCGGGCACGGCGGCTGCCCCCAGCGACTTCTTGCAGGCATGGGGCGGCTACGACATCGACTTCCAGATCATCGACATCAATTACCGCGTCAGCTTGTGGTCCGGCGTGCGTCACGACGTGACCCTGGTGGCCGGCGGGACCTACGTGAACGAAACGCAAACGTTCCTGTCGCGGTTTGAGGACTCCGGCGTGGAAACGGTGAACACCGATCTGGTCTTTGACGGGGGCGGCATCCGCGTGGGGCTGGAAGCGGAACGCCATTCTCTGCGGACCGGCCTGACGGCGTACGGGCGTGCTTCGGCCCGGTTCGTGGGTGGCGAGTTCCGGGGCACCTATCTGCAGGGCACAGGCACGGACCCGGTGATCGTGAACACCCGCTGGTCGGCCGGACGGGTGGTCTCCATCCTGGACATCGAGCTGGGCCTCGGTTGGGTCTCCTCGAACGGATGCCTCCGCTTCACCGCCGGGTACATGTTTAGCGGGTGGTTCAACACGGTGAACACCGACGAATGGATCCAGGCGGTCCAGAACAACAACTTCGTCGGCCTGAGCGATTCGCTGGCCTTCGACGGCTTGGTGGGGCGCGTCGAGGCCCGCTGGTAGTCACCGTGCCGTGGCCCAGCCGTGTCCCTGCGTGGCTCGACGCGGCAGCGGGCTGAGGCTCCGGGGCTTCGGTTTCGCCGGTCAGGACTTTTTCTTGCGGGCGCTTTTGCGCGGGGCCGATTTCGCGGCAGTCGGTTTGCTGGCGGCCGTCTTCCTGCGGCTGGTACGCCTGGCCGGTCCACGCGCCGCCCGCTCGGCCAACAGATCCAGTGCGCGCTGGAAGGTTACCTCAGCCGGGTTCAGATCGCGGGGCAACGAGGCGTTGGTGGTCCCGTCGGTCACGTAGGGCCCGTAGCGGCCGTCCAGCAGGCGCACCGGTTCACCCGTGACGGGCGACGGGCCGAAAACCTTCAGCGGCTCCTTGGACCGGGATGCACGGCGGGTCTTGGGTTGCGCCAGAAGCTCGAGGGCTTGCTCCAGCGTCACTTCCAGGGGCGAAATCTCCGGAGGCAACGAACGCGTTTCGTCACCGCACTTCACAAAAGGCCCGTAGCGTCCGTTGTGGGCCCATACGGGCTGGCCGGTCTCCGGGTGCGTGCCCAGCTGGCGCGGCAAGCTCAACAGTTTCAGAGCCGTCTGGAGATCCACATCCTCCGGCTTCATCCCCTTCAACAGCGAAGCGTTCTGCGGTTTATCGTCCCCTTCGCCCGCGCCTCGCTGCACGTAGGGCCCGAAACGCCCCACCTTCACGAAGACGGGCTTGCCCGTTTCCGGGCACAGGCCCAGCGGCTCGTCTCCCCGGGCCGCCTTGTCCAGCAGCTCCTGGACCTTTTCCATGGTCAATTCGTCTGGAGGCAGATCCTCGGGCACACTGGCCTGACGCTCCCCGCACTGCACAAAAGGCCCGTAGCGACCCACGCGCACGCAAACGTCCTGCATGCGTCCGCTCTCGTCGGGGAACTGCCCAATGACGATCCGGCTCACATCACGCGCGCTGATCTCATCGATCTTCTTCTCCAGCTGCGGTTTCAGGCCCTCGTGCGTGTTGCCGAAGTAGAAATCCTTGAGGTAGTCCAGGTGCTCAAGTTCGCCGCGGCTGATCGCATCCAGCTCGTCTTCCATTTCCGCCGTGAAACCGTAGTCGACCAACTGAGGCAGGTGTTCTTCCAGGAGCTGGCACACGGCAAAGGCAACCCAGGTGGGTACCAGAGCGTTGCCCTTCTTGAACACGTATTTGCGAGCCAGGATGGTTTCGATAATGGTCGCGTACGTGCTGGGCCGACCGATGCCCTTCTCTTCCAGCGTTCTGGTCAGCGAGGCTTCGCTGTACCGCATCGGGGGCTGAGTCGTATGCGACTTGGGCTCCAGGTGACGGCATTCCACCGGCTGGCCAACGGCCAGCGACGGCAGCACGACCTCTTTGTCCGCCAGTTCGGCTTCGGGGTCATCTGAGCCTTCCACGTAGGCGCGCAAGTACCCGGGAAACTCGATCGTCTTGCCGCTCACCTCGAACACCGCCCCGCCACCCTCGATGCGGATGGTCACCCGCCGGCCGCGAGCGTCGGCCATCTGGCTGGCCACCGTCCGCTTCCAAATCAGATCGTAGAGTTTGAATTCATCCGGCGACAGCTGGGACCGCAAGGTCTCGGGAGAATCGAACGGGTGCCCCGCCGGGCGGATCGCCTCGTGCGCCTCCTGGGCGTTCTTCACCTTCGTCTTGTAAACCCGGGGCTCCTCGGGCAGGTACTCCGGGCCGTAGAGCGAACGGACCAACTCCCGGGCCGCCTCGATGGCCACGGTGGCCAAGTTGGTCGAATCGGTCCGCATGTAAGTGATATGGCCATTCTCGTACAAGCTCTGTGCGCCTTGCATCGTTCGGCGCGCGGTCAGACCGTACTTGCGGTTCGCCTCCTGCTGCAGTGTGCTGGTCGTAAAGGGCGGATAGGGCCGGCTGGTGTACGGCTTGTCCTCCACCTCCAACACGCGCCACGGGCATCGGCGCAGACGCTCGGCCAATTCCTCGGCCCCGCTCTGATCCAACAGCAATAGCTGCGCGTCTCTCAGTCTGCCGGTGGCCGGATCAAAGTCCCGACTGGCCGGAATCCGCTTGCCTTCAACCGAAACCAACGTGGCTTGAAACGCCCCGCCTTCGGCCGCAAACGTGCCGAGCAGATCCCAATAGGTGGCAGCGATGAACCTCATCCGCTGCCGCTCGCGCTGGACAATCAGCCGCACGGCCACACTCTGCACCCGCCCGGCCGACAGTTTCGGTGCCACCTTCCTCCACAACAAGGGGGACACTTCGTAACCGTACAGGCGGTCCACGATCCGTCGGGCCTCTTGGGCGCGCACCAAGTGCTCGTCGATCTGGCGGGGGTTGGCCAACGCCTTCTGAATCGCCTCTTCGGTGATCTCGTGGAACACCAGCCGGTGCACCGGTACCCTGGGCTTGAGGATCTCACACAGATGCCAGCTGATCGCCTCGCCTTCGCGGTCTTCGTCGGTTGCCAGATAGAGCCGCTTGGCCCTCTTCAACAGGTCTTTCAGTTTGCGGACCTGCTTGGCTTTCTCCTTGGGAATCACATAGACCGGCTCAAAGTCCTTCGTCACGTTCACCCCAAGGTGCGCCCAATCCTCATGCTTGTACTTCTGGGGGACCTCTTTCTTCCCTTCGGGCAGGTCGCGCACGTGGCCAATGCTCGCCTCGATCGTGAAACCCTTGCCCAGGATCTTCCCGATCGTCCGGGCCTTGGCCGGCGATTCCACAATCACCAACGAGGTGCCATCTGGGGGTGCTGCTTTGGGAGACATGGGAAAATAGCGCTCTGGAGCCAAAGATGGTCTACCGTCAATGTTATATCAGCCGTTCGCCGTGCTGCCTTTCGGGGGCGAGGCTGCGGACGCAAAAACGGACCAGCCCGATTCTCCGCTGCCTGCCTGTTTTCTACGCCGGGGCCGGGCAACTGGGCCAACGCAAACCACACATCGTGTTCAAAGTGCCTTTGGAGCCCAAAACCGATAGGGCAGACCACCCCGCACACATGGGTGTAACGTCTTCCTCCAGATGAACTGGTCGGACGCGGAGCGATGCGCTGGTCCTCGGCATCGGGGGATTGTAGCCCGGCCAGGTGACGGTAAGTCAAGAGCGGGATGACCACCGGACCGCCCATCCTAAAACGTCTCAGGGGACTTCCAGTCGCGTATCATGGCTCGGCCGCCAGACCGGCTACATCTCACTCTGGGACGGGTAGTCACTCTGGGATAGGCAGGCTCTTCGTTCCTCCGCAGAGCTCTTTGTGCATCGAATGTCCAAAAAGCCCCTTCTAGTCAACACTATTTCTGGTAGATTCATATCACCAATGGGGTTGAAGGCGGCCCGTGGGGCCACCCAGAGCGATTCCGTACCCCCGGATGGCTGGCTGCCAGCGCATTGGCTTCCTATTTGGGATTGCGTTTGGGTCGATCCCCCTTAGAATTCCGTGATCCCCCAGACAAGAAAGTTCGTCCATCATTAATCCGCAGCGGTTCTGCTTGTCAAGGCGCCTTTGGCGGGCAGGGCCCCACCACAGTAGGGTTTGACCGATGGCCAGTCCGTTCAAAGTTTTTCGCAAACACCAGAAAGTCATGCTCGTCGTCTTGGGTCTGCTGGCGATGATCTCCTTCGTCGTCTTGCCCATCTTTCTGGATATGCTCTCCGTGGCTCGCGTCAGGGACCGGGTCGTGGTATCCACCTCCGAATACGGCGACCTGAAGGAGTCGGGGGTGGAGATACTTATGTACAAGCGACGGGTAGTCTCCAGCTTCTTGCAGCGGATTGCCCAAGAGATCAGCATGGCGGGTGGCAACCCCCAGCGAATCCTCCGCGAAATTGGCCGTATTGGCCCCCCGGATGAGGAAGTTGTCGTCAACACGTGGTTGATGGCCCAGCAGGCCCGACGGCTGGGACTGGTCATTTCAGACGAGGCCATCAATCGCTATTTGACGGACATGACCACCGGCCAGGGCCTGAGCGCCGAGAAGGTGTACCAGGTTTTGGAATCGCTGCGGATCACGGATCGACAGTTGTTCGAGTGTCTACGGCATGAGCTCCTGGCGCTTCGCCTGCAGGACATGTTTTCCGTAAGCCTGGCGGCAGCCACGCCTGGCCAGCGGTGGCAGGACTACAAGCGACTGAATCTCAAGGTGGCCTTGGAGCTGGTGTCCATCCCCGCAGCGGACTTCGCGGCGGAGGTCGCCGCTCCGGACGAGGAAACCCTGAAGGCCTTCTACGAGCGGTACCGCGACCGCCCCGAGGACCCCACTTCGCCCGAACCAGGTTTCAAGATCCCGAAGAAAGTCGACCTGGAATACGTCCGAGCGGACTACGAGAAGCTGGTCGATCCTGACTCCGTACCGGAAGCGGACGTGGTGGCTTATTACGAAAAGAACAAGGATCGCTACTACCGAAAGGAACAGCTGCCCGAGGTGGAACCGGAATCGACAGAGCCGCCATCGGCCGAGCCAGAGGCCGAGCCAGCGGAGCGGGAGTCGACCCAGCCGGAGTCAGAGCCAACCGGGCAGGAAGCAGCGGAGGCGGAGCCACCCGAGCCCGATCCCGGACCGAAGGACGAAGCGGCTGAAAGGCCACCGGCGGGCCAGGGAGAAGCCGCCCCGTCCGGGCAGGCGGCGCCGGAAGGGGCACCGCCCGAGACGGGGACAGAGACAGCCGAGAAGGGGGAGAGCGACGCCCCGCAGTCACGGGAGGCAGCCGCCGCCGAAGAGGAACCAGCTGGGAGCCCGGAACCCGGCGATGTGCCGCCGGGCGACCCGGAGGCGGAGGGGCAGCCTGAAGCCACCCACGGCGCCGAGGGCGGCGAACAGGGTGGTGTTTTTCGCCTGGCCAGTTTGGCGGGCGAGGAGCAGGCCGATTCAACCGCCCAGACGGGATCGCAGGCGGGGCCAGCCGACCAGGGTCATGAGCCCGGCTCCCGGTCTCCCGAGGGTTCCGGTGCTGCTGGAGAGGAGCCGCCGGCCGGCTCTGGGGACGAGCCGCCTGGCGACCAACCAGGCAAGCCGGAGGCAACTTCGGCTGAACAGGAGATGGAGCGAATTGTCGGCCAGGCAGTAGGGCCGTCTAAAGCGGCCGCGGAGGAATTGGAGTACATGCCTCTGGAGCAGGTGGAGGGCCAGATCCGCAACACGCTGGCGCGGCAGCGTGCCCAATCCATTCGCCAGCAGGTGGTCGATCGGCTGCGGGACCGGATGGATGCGTTTCACCAGAAGTGGCTTCAAGTCTTCTCGGAGGACGAGTCGGCCAAGCCAGCCAAACCCGATCTGCAAGCGCTGTTGGAAGAAGTGCTGCGGGACGGCGGCCAGTCAGCATCCGGGGCGTTTTCTGTCCGTCGCACCGGTTTGATATCCGCCCTCGAGATGGCTCGGCTGGACATCGGGCAGTCGACGGTCAGCGCACGGCTCGGGCTGGTCGAACTGGCCTTTCGCTCGCTGGACGTGTTCCAGCCGGCCGAATCGCAGGATCTGGACGGCAATTACTACTTGTGCTGGAAAGTGGCGGAGAGCGAGGAGCGGGTACCCGAGTTTGACGAGGTCCGGGAGAAAGTGGAGTTGAAATGGCGCGAGGTGCAGGCTCGCCAGTTGGCCAAGCGGTGGGCGCAGGAGCGGCTTGTGCGCCGAGCCCGGGGAACGCTGGCCGATGCCCTGGCCGCCGCGTTGAAGGAAGCCGAACAGAGCGGTTCGCAAAGGGACTTAGAGCGAGTTCAGAAGTTGGTCGTCGTCGAGACCGAGCCCTTCACGTGGAACACCTACGGCACGATCGACTATCTGTGGAATCCCCGTCCCCCGGAGGTCAGCCAGATCCGGCAGAGGATCGACGACCAGGGCACCTCGCCGGAGGATCCGCCCGAGGCGGTGGTGCTGCCCGGCGACACCTTCATGAAAGCGGTATTCGAACCGAAGGACGAGAGCGGCCAAGTGCGCGACATCCAGATCGGTGACGTGGGCGTGGCCTTCAACCAGCCCCAGACCATGGTTTACGTCTACCGGGTGATTGACATGAGTCCTTCCCCGGAGACGCTGCGGAAGCAGTTTTTCGTGGAGAATCCCGACCGGTACTACTACGTGGGGGCACAGCGGCGAGGCGAAACGTATCGCGCCTGGCAGGGTCAACTCCGCGCGGCAGCTGGTTTCCGTTGGGAGCGG
>DQVB01000736.1 GCA_015661985.1 Planctomycetota bacterium
CGCGGATCCCCACGGAGAACTGGTTCATCTAGTAGCGTCCGACGAAACCGCTGGTCACGGCCACCAGCGTCATGGCCGTCAGCGCGATGCCCAGCGGGCTTTCGAATTGGTGCCCCGTGTGCAGCAGAACGAGGATCAGGCCGAGGATGCCGGCGTAGACGTGCCAGGTCAACAGCGTGCGCATCGACACGTAGGGTTTCAGTTTCGCTTTCAGCCGCTTGATCCGCTTGACCGCCGCGTACGCCAGCGGCACCATCATCATCATCATCAGCAGCAGCAGCAGCACCAGCAGCAGCAGCACCAGCACCAGCAGCAGCAGCCCGCCGCTCACGCCCAAAATGCCGCCCGCAAGGCGACCGATGCACCAGGAAGCCCAACCAGAGGATGAGCATCAGGAGCGTCAAGCCGGTCGCTAATGATCTGTTCGCGCTGTTTCATGGTTCACGCTTGTACTGCGACATCCGCGTCCGCTCTCGCCTGGCAGGCGAGGATCTTGCCGGCGGCTCGGTCGTCCGGGTCCAGGCCGTCGTCGGTCTCCATCGTGACCTGGCCGGAAAGGAGTTTCACGGCGCAGACGCCACACATGCCCACGCGGCACGAGTTCTCGATCTCCACCCCCACTCGCTCGGCCGCTTCCAGGATCGTTTCGTCCGGCAAGAGCTGAGTGGACTTGTCCGACGGCTGGAAGCTGACGGTGGCGGCCGTGGGCGTCTTGGCCAGCTCGCCCGCCGCTTCGCGCTGGGCCGCCCGCGCCTGCGGCTTACGCTGAGAACCGAAATCCTCCGTGTGGATCTGATCCGCCGCCACGCCCAATTCGGCCAGCATCGCGATGGTCGCTTCCATCATCGGCGGCGCGCCGCACAGGTGAATCCGTTTGGAGGCGATGTCCGAAACCCATCGGGCCAGCAACTCCTTGGACAGGCGCCCGCGATGGTAGCCCGGAACCTCGCTTTGCGCGCGACTCATCGCCACGTGCAGATGAAGATTCGGATGGCGGCGGTCCAGACCCTCCAGCTCCTCGCGAAAGATAAAATGCTCCGGATGGCGACAGGCGACGATCAGCCGGATCTCGCCGTCCCAGCCCATGTCGGTCAAGGCGCGCGTGATGCTCATCATGGGCGTGATGCCCACGCCGCCGGCGATCAGCACTACGCTGTCGGCTTCGCTGCCGGTGAAAACGAACTTGCCGCTGGGCGCCTGGGCCTGGAGCATGTCGCCCTCGTTGACCACGTCATGCAGATAGCGCGAGCCGAGCCCGTGTTCCTCGCGCTTGACCGTGATCTCGCAGTAATAGCCTTGCGTGGGCGACGACGAAATCGTGTAACTGCGGCGGATCGGCTTCTGGCCCACCGGTAGGGTCAGCGTCAGGAACTGGCCGGGGAGGTAGCTGAACGGCAGCGGCCCGCCGTGGCAGGCCACCAGGCGAAACGTCTTCACATCGGGCGTTTCCTGGAAGATGCGGGCGACGCGCATGCGGCACAGCTTGCGTTTTTGCGCGCGCAGCAGGCCCTGCGAAATGTCCGGACGATCGGCGCCGGCCGTGTCGCTGGCGCACTCAACGACCGAATCCACGCAGCATTCGAGCGTCTCGCCAGGCGCCGGCTGCCTTGTTTTCTCGGCGCCAGGCTTCGATTCCTTTGCGGGCACTGGCCAGGCCGGGGCGGCCGGCTTCTGCGGCATGCGCGCTTTTCCGGGCTCGCCCCCCAACGCGCCCGTCGCATCGGGAGCTGTTGCCAGTCGCTGCAACAGCTCCGACGCGCGCCGCATCTTGAAAAAATACATCCAGATCATGGCACCGGCGAACGCGACCAGGATGGCCATCACGGCCGTATGAAACGCCGACATGCCCCACAGCCGGAATCCGGGCTCGGCGCCGGCCGGTGGCAGCAGGTTCATTTCGCGTTTGAACCATTTGAGCGCCACATTGCGCGGCGCCTTGCCTTCGGCAATGGCCCGATGGGCGGCCAGACCGCTTTCGAAGCGAGCCAGCCCTTCGCGCAGCAGCGCCGTTGCAGCCTGCATGGCGGCAAAATCGTCGCTCGGCGACGCCTCTGCGAGCTTTTCCAACCCCTCGGACAGCAGTTCGGTGCCGTCAACCATGCGCTGATGGGCATCCTCTTGGATCTTGGCACGTTCCTCCATGGGCACGTCGGCCAGCTCCATGAGTCGCGGGTACAGTTCCTTGGCCTTGGGCGCGCCCATTTTTTCCATCATGCCGCCCATCCCGCCGCCCATCATGCCGCCTTTGCCATCGCCCCGCTGACCCTTCTGGCCACCCGTGCTCCCGGCCTCTCCGGCGCCCGCCTCGCTGCCGCCCGCAGCGGCTTGCCCCGGATGATGCTTGGCGTGCTCTTCGGGCGAGATTTGAGCGGCAGCGTCTGCGGCAGTCGCTGCGACGAACCACAAACTCAGCGCCAATGACAAGCATGTGGTTGCTTCCATAATGGCAGAGTCCTGTTTTGTTGAAGGTTTTCCGTGTCGTGGTGCCACCCCACCGCATCAGCGCCGGTGGAGGTAACGTTTGGAGACTTACTTGCCGCCGGTTCAGGCCAGATGGGAAAGCCCCATCCGGAAACTCCGCCACCGCGGTTTGTACGCCCGTCGCAGGGCGATTCACGGAAACCCGTCGTCCTGCCGTGTCGTGACTCGTGCTGGTGTGAACCGGGACGACTGCGTTCGGCAATGCTCCCCAGGTGAACAGGCAGCGCAGCCCCGGTTTCAAGTGCCGGAGCATCGATCACGGCTGCGGCTTGGTGCCGGTTCCGGGCGACTGGTCCACCGCAGGCTGCTGCGTTGTGAGCGTCGTGCGTTGCTCGTCGGTCAGGACTTTGGCCGCCTGTCCGACGGCACGGATGAAGGCCATGCGCCGATCGGCCCGCAAACGTGCGATCTGGCGCACTTTCGCCTCGATCCTCATCGCATCCGGCCGGTCCGATCCGGTCAGCTTGCCCAGCTCCTCCTCGGCCGCCTCGATTTGCTGCTCGAAACCTGCCTGTCGGGACATGGCTTCTTCTTTAATCCGATTCAGTTTCGCTCGCTGGGTCGGCCCCAGCGCGACCCGGTCGGCGAGGTCCAGGAAGAACCCGGTGGCCCCGATGTGATAGAGGCCCGGTGCACCCGGGAACGCCGGCAGCGGCTCGGCCGGCTTCGCGCCGCTCATCCCCCCCATCCGGCCCATCATCCTCATACCGCCCATCATGCCCTGACCGCCCATTGCCTCTCCGGCCATGGAGCCTTTCTTTCCCCTCACCCCCATGCCCTTCATGCCGTCCTTGCCGCGCATCATGGCTCGGCCCATCATCTCGGTACCCATCGAGTCGCTTTTGGTGCCGGGACCCATCGACATGTTGCCCATCCTCATGCCCGTGCCCACGCTGCCCGACGTCTCCGGCTTTTTGCCCTGGTGCTTCTGCTTCAAAGCGGTTTTCAGTCTAGCCACCTCAGCCTGCAGCCGGCCGATCTTGTCTGCCAACGATTGATCAGCCGCCTCCGATGCCTTTGCGTGCTCGTGCCCTTCATTCTCACCACCGTGCGGCGAGCGCTCAGCCACCGCCAGCGACGGCATAACGAAAGCCATCGCCAGGAAACCGGCCAGTGACGCCAGCGTCTGCCGGGCCCTCGTACCATGTTCGACGCTCCTCATCGTAATGCTCCTTTTCCAAAGGGGAAAGTGTTACCTGGTCGCCTCAGCCTCCGTGCGCTACACGTATTCCGCTGGGTCGCTTTGGATTGTGCAGCCGCAGAGCCAGCAGCCGACGTGGTTCCCCGGCCCGCGCAGAAAGCGGACCGGCCTCCACTCTCGCGCACCGTCGCCCGGCAGACCGGATGCTTCGATGATGTCACATCAACTCGGCTCTCGCGCTGTCAGCCCTCGTTCAATTGCAAAACCGGTGCTTTACCGGCCGCTGCCGGCAAAGTCGTGGGCACGGAGGTCGTTACAGACGTGGGGTTACGTATTTAGATGCGGCAGGCACCCGGTTTCTTCATATTTTTCGCCGATTAGCCTCGATATTTTAGCCTCGACATTTCCAGACGTCCTGTTGTGCTTCCCTGGGCTAGCCCGTATGATCGAGTGCCGGAAGGGGACGGCAAGGTCGACATACGAGGAGTCCTGCTATGAAACGACGCGATTTTCTGAAACGCACCTACGCCATCCTCGGCGGGGTTGTTGCCGGCGGGTGGGCCCATCCGCCTGCCCGAGCGGCAGCGCCCGACGCAGTGACCGAGCTATATCGCAAGCTGCCGCGCTGGCGTGGCTTTAACCTGATGGAGAAAATCGGCGCCGACAGCATCATGCGCGTGCACGCCGATCCCATGCCAGGCAACCAGCCGTATCGGGAGTCCGATTTCCAGTGGATTGCCGATTGGGGATTCGACTTCGTCCGGCTGCCCATGGACTACCATTGCTGGATTGATCGCAACGACCCGTACCGGCTCAATGAAAGGACGCTGAAAGAGATTGACCAGGCGGTTGATTGGGGCCGGCAGTACGGGGTCCACGTCTGTCTGAATATGCATCACGCGCCGGGGTACCGCGTGAGCCGCCAGTTGAACATGAATCTTTGGACCGACAAGGAAGCCCAGAAGCAGTTTCATTTCTATTGGAGCCACTTCGCCCCTCGATACCGGGGAATCCCACCCGAACAACTCAGCTTCGATCTCGTGAATGAACCGGCGCGAATGTCCTCAGCCACGTATGCCAAGGTCGCTCGGCAAGCGATTGCGGCCATCCGCAAGGAGGATCCCGGCCGGCTGATCATCGCCGATGGGATCCCATGGGGACACAATCCGGTGTACGAACTCGTCGATCAGAAGGTTGCGCAAAGCACCCGCGGATACCAGCCGCGCGAACTGACTCATTACAATGCCCCATGGCTCGACCGCAAAGACTGGCCGAAACCGCGTTGGCCGATGACCAGGAAGGGTCAGGTCCTCGACCGCGACTGGCTGGACCGAATGTGCATACGACCCTGGAAGAAACTCGAGGCGCGCCGCGTGGGAGTTCATGTCGGCGAATGGGGAGTTCTCGATACGGTTCCCCACGCGATTGCCCTGCGCTGGATGTGCGATGTTCTCACCCTGTGGAAAGAAGCCGGTTGGGGCTGGGCGCTGTGGAACTTCCGTGGGGAACATGGCTTCGGCTTTCTCGACACCAGACGCTCGGACGTCGTTTACGAGAACTTCCACGGCCACCGCCTGGACCGGAAAATGCTTGAACTGCTCCGGGAGTTTTGATGTTTCAAGCCGGTCCCCCAATGACGTTGCGCCCAAGAAAGGGGACAGGAGGCTTTTCCATCCGCGACGGGCTAGCTTGTTCCACTCTGTTGGCGCCGTGTTTTCCTCGCTTTTGCAAGTGATGTCTGGCTTTTCAAGCCCCCTGGACTCGGTGCAAGCGTTTGGTGGCGATTCCTTCTACGGGTTAGGCTTGCGGCCCGGGCAGCCGCCGGAGCTTTTCTTCCGGTCGTATTTGGCGGCCAGTGGCAGTGGGCCGACTGTCTGAGCCGTGGCAACTGAGGCGCCGAATTCAGGGCATCACCCTTCCAGAGTATTCTCCAGCACCAAGTTCCATCGTGACGAAACGGTCGCCCAATTCCAACTGCCCTTTCGCTTCCCGGCTTGTTACCAGGGCCTTGCCGTTGATGATCAGCGTCGGTTTCTCGGACACTTTGGGGGTGGAAACCTTGGCTTCCACGCCGGCGGGGATTTGGAAACGGAACGCCAGACTTCCGCCGTCGCCTTTCTGCCACGAAACGGGTACCGGGCCGTAGCGGGTGACCACAACGCCTTCCGCCTCGTTCAGGTCTCCCAAACGGGGTTCAATGATCATGCGTTTGTTCCAAACGGGTCCCTCCATGCGGACGCCCAGGACATACTCGCTGAGAAACGGCGCCGGGATCGTGCCGAAGTCGTGGCAGAC
>DQVB01000737.1 GCA_015661985.1 Planctomycetota bacterium
CGCTGTGGGAGGTGTTGCGAGCGGAACTGGGCCGCCGCGACGCGCAGAGCGCCCGGAACAACGCCCGCTGAGCGGCCCTCCAGCGGCCACCGCCCCTCTGCTCGGCCCCCCGGGCCGACCCGGCCCCGTGGCTTGGCTCTCCAGAGCCGAGAATCCACTGTTTCGTCCATGTGTCCCCTGTACTGTCGCCGGGTCAGGCGAGCCGGGCTACTGCTGCGCCCGCCCCGTCACAGCTCGGCTTGCTCGCTTCGTCGGTCGGCTACGCGGCGCAGGCGATTACGCGAAAAACGGCAAGCCGGCTATGCGGCATGCCCCGCGCCGGTACCCTCCGGGGAACAGCTGTTTGAACTGCTCCAGGTCCAGAGCGTGGGCCTCACAGACCTCGTACACCGTAGGAATATTCCGCGTCGCCTGGTAGTAATTGCGCAGATAGCGGATCACTTCCCAGTGCTTGGGGGTCAAACCTCCGGGCAGGTTCCACTGGCTACCGAGCATCTCCGCGAATCGCTCGTCCCATCGATCGAAGTCTTCCAGGAATCCCTGAGCGGTGATCGGGTATTCCGGCTTCAGAAGCGGGGCCGTTTCGTAGCTGTGCCAGATGTTCAATTTGCAGAGGAACCGATAGCTGAGTCCAGCGATGCGGCACGCCCCGCGGAAGTAACCGGTGGGGAAGAGCGTCTTGAGCTTCTCCAGCCGCAGGCGGTTATCCGCGCAGGCCACCACCAGCAGAGGCAGCGTCCCTTGGGCAAGGGCCTTTTGTCGGATATACGCGATGAAATCCCAGTGCGCTTGGGTCAGGCCGCCGTAGATGCCTTGAATCCGGGCCATGCCCTGGGCGAAATCCTCATCCCACCGCTCCGGCTCGGCCAGAAAGCCGTATTCATCCAGCTGATACTCCTTGCCCGGCCCAAAGCGGATCGACCTGACTTTCGCCGTGTCCATGGTGGACTCCTCGTGAAGGGCCGAGGCCGCTGGTGCGCTTGCGCTGGTTCCCGTTGCGCCCCGATGGGTGAGCCCCGACCGGCAGGACATGGCCCAGCCGCCACGGCGATCTTGATTGTACCTCTACGCCGGGACAGGCTCGGCCGGTCGCCGTTTGCCCCACGCTGCGGAGGGCTGTGGGCTTGTGCCGGGGCGAGTCAGGTTTCCATGGCCACCGAAGCGGCTCGCCGACCGGCTGGAGGTGCCCTGCCGATCAGTTCATGGAACGTAGCCTGGTCGATCGTCTCCTGTTGGATCAGCCGCTCGGCGACGCGCTCGATGAGATCGCGGTGGGTTTGCAGGATCTGTTTGGCCCCGTTGTAGGCTTCGGTGAGGATCCGTTGGACTTCCTTGTCGATTTGTCGAGCCGTTTCTTCGCTGCAATCGTATTGGTGCGAGCCATCGGCTTCGGGCAGGAATTGGGGCCGCGCGCCCGCGCAGTGCATGAGGCCCACGGCATCGCTCATGCCATAGGTACAGACCATTTGGCGCGCCAGCGCGGTAGCCCGTTCCAGGTCGTTCTGGGCCCCGGTACTCACGTCGCCAAAGACGATTTCCTCGGCCGCCCGTCCACCGAGCAATCCTTTGATGCGGTCCAGCAGTTCGGCCCGGGTGAGCAGGTACTGCTGTTCTTCGGGCAGCTGGAGGGTGTACCCCAAGGCGCCGCGGCCCCGGGGGACGATACTGATCTTGTGGACCGGGTCGGCGTGCGGGCTCCACGCGGCGACCAGCGCGTGGCCCACTTCGTGGTAGGCCACACGGCGTTTTTCTTCCTCGTCCAGCCGCCGGCTGCGCCGTTCCGGCCCGGCCACCACTTTTTCCACGGCCTCCTCCAAATCCTGTTGGGCAATGGTCTTCGAGCCGCGGCGGGCGGCGAGCAGAGCGGCTTCGTTCATGATGTTGGCCAGATCGGCACCGGAGAAGCCGGGCGTAGCCCGGGCGATCTGGCTCAGGTCGACGTCCGGGGCCAGCGGTTTGTTGCGCGCGTGGATTTCCAGGATCGCCCGCCGGCCCTCCAGGTCGGGCACGTCCACCACCACTTGACGATCGAACCGCCCGGGGCGCAGCAGGGCCCGGTCCAGCACTTCGGGGCGGTTCGTGGCGGCGACCAGGATCACGCCCGTGTTCGGCTCAAAGCCGTCCATCTCCACCAGCAGTTGGTTGAGCGTCTGTTCCCGCTCGTCGTTCACTGCCCCCACGTGCACACCTCGCTGCCGTCCGATGGCATCGATCTCATCGATGAACACGATGCACGGGGCGTGGCGTTTGGCCTGCTCGAACAGATCCCGCACCCGGGCCGCCCCGACGCCCACGAACATCTCCACGAAGTCGCTGCCGCTTATGGAGAAGAACGGCACCTTCGCTTCGCCGGCAATGGCTCGGGCCAGAAGCGTTTTGCCCGTGCCCGGTGGCCCGACCAGCAACAGGCCTTTGGGGATCTTGGCACCCAGCTTGGCGTAGCGATCGGGGCTCTTCAGGAAGTCGACCACTTCGGCCAACTCTACCTTCGCTTCGTCACAGCCGGCCACGTCGTCGAAGGTGACGCCCGTATCTTTGTCGGCCACCAGCCGCGCCTTGCTCTTGCCGATGTTCATCACCGCCTGGCCGGCTGTGCCGATCCGCCGGAAGACGAAAAACCACAGGAGCATCATCAGGCCGAGGGGGAGGACCCAAGCGAGCATCACTTGGGACATGAGCCCCGGCCGGACACCCGTGAATTTGACGCCGGCCGCCTCGAGCTGCTCGACCAGCTTCGGGTCCTCCACACGGACCGTGCGAAAGACGAATGGCCGAACGGGCCCCGGTGGGTGTTGAGCTGCGCCCGTCTCGCGGCCGGCCGTCTTCGTGGGTTGGTCCTCTGAGGCCGCCCGCTCACCCTGCTTGCCTGCCCGCGCCGCCTGCGCTTCGCCTGTCGTCTTTGACGCCGGGGCCTTGGGCACGATGCGACCTTCGATGGCATCTTCCGTGATGACGCATTCGCGCACCTCACCGCGGGCCAAATGGTCCTTGAACTGACTGTACGGGATCGTCTGCACGGCCAGACTGGTCCACACGTCCTGCCACAGCCAAAGCAGCAGGAACATCAGAGGCAAGTACCAGATGAGTGATTGCCATGGCCACGGTGCTTGGGGACCGCGTTTGGGCGTCTGCTTCTTTTTCTCCTCCATGGCACCCTCCTGTTGCACCCGCTTTGCACCCGTTGCCGTCCGTCGTCGACCAGAGAGGACGAACCCCTGCTCCGGGAAGGCGAAGCCCCTGCTGAGCCGCCTTTCGACGGAGCTGCACTCGAGTCACAGCTCGGCAGAAGCTTCGCCTCCATTCACTCACGGCGAACCTACCGTTGACCTCGGTGGGCAGCCGCTCAGGCACTGGTCGCACGTTCCTGCCCGCCCCAGGCCCCTTCCGGCCAGCCGCGGGGCCAGCTGGGCCTGCCGTGGGCTGGGC
>DQVB01000184.1 GCA_015661985.1 Planctomycetota bacterium
CGCGCCGCGGTGGAAGCGGGACGGACGACGGTGCTGACCGAAATCCTCGACGGCGACCTGAGTGTCGTTCGCTCCGGCGCGCTGCGACAGGCCCTGGAGCAAAACGACGCCCTGGTCACCGAAGTGCTGGGCCACGCCGCCGAAGTGCTCGGACACGCCTGCCTAACCATCCGTCACCTCATCGATCCCGAGGTGATCGTGCTGGGCGGCGGGGTGGTGGAAGCCTGCAGCGCGTTCATCCTGCCCATCGTGGAACGGATCGTGGGCGCCGACAAGTTGCCTGGCGCCCGGCCCGGAGGCCGTGTGCTGCTGTCCGCCCTGGGTGACGACGCCGTGGTGCTGGGCGCCGTGGCCCTGGCCCGCCAACACGTGGGCCGCAGCGCGTTCAAAAAGAAATACGACGTCTCGCCCGACTACCCCAAGATCCATAGCGCCACGTTCGGCCAGGTTACCGTGGGCAAGAAGACCCACGGCCACGATATCTACATCCGCGCCGACGGGAAAGTCAAGAAACGCAAGAAAAAGGTGGCCAAAGAACACTACGGCACCTCCCACACGATCGGCCCGGAAGAACTGGACGCGGTGTGCAAGGGCGGGCCCCAGATCCTCTTCGTGGGCACGGGCCATTCGGGCCAGGTGCAGCTCAGCGGCGAGGCCGAACGGTATCTGTCCCAGCGAGCCATCGAGGTGCGGGCCATGCCTACGCCCGAGGTGGCTGAGGCGTACAACCATTCGACCAGGCGCCGGGCGGCCCTGATCCACGTCACCTGCTGAACGGCCCCGCGGTCGCGCCGGCCGCCCCTGCGATCAACGGAATCGGGACCGGCAGGCTGGTTCCCAGGCGTCCGGATTGGGCCCCAGGGCTTGTTTGACCGCTTCGGTGATTTGGGCCAATCGCGCCACGGTCGCCCCGTCGAGCGACGGGTCGAGGGCCGCGTTCTGGCGAGCTTGCTGGGCGGTGCGGATCCCCACCAACACGCAGCTTACGGCTGGCTGGGCCAGCAGCCAAGCGATGGCCAACTCGGCCATGGGCCGATCCAACTCGTGGCTCACCTGCCGGATGGCATCGATGGCGGCGAAGGTTTCCTCTTCACAGCCCGGCTCCCCGTGTCGCGTGCCCGGTCGGTGGGATGAGAAATGACGCGTGCGGGCCCGTCCCTCCGGCACCTCGTCGGCCGTGCGAAACCCGCCACTCAACAGCCCCAACTGCAAAGGGCTGTAACAAAGCACCCCGATCCCCTCGGCCCGGCACCGCGGCAAGATAGCGAACTCCACGGCACGGTTCAACAGGCTGTAGGGGAGCTGGTCGGCCGCCGGCCGGCCAAGCCGCAATAGCGCCCCCAGGTCACCGACGCCGAAGTTGCACACACCCAACGCTCGCACCTTGCCCTGTTTCTGCAAGGTTTCCATGGCCGCCCAGGTCTCTTCCAGCGGCACGGTGCGACTGGGCCAGTGGATCTGATACAGGTCCAGGTAATCGGTCCCCAGCCGCTTCAGGGTACGGTGGCATGCTGCGGTGACCTGCTCGGCCCTGGCATGCTCGGGGTTGAACTTGCTGGCGATGATCGCCTCGCGGCGGCGACCCCGAACCGCTTTGCCCAAACGTTCTTCAGATACCCCATCGCCGTACAGTTCAGCCGTATCGAAAAACTGGATCCCCGCATCCAGGGCGGCATGCACTGCGGCGATCGCTTCGCCTTCGTCCAACGGCCCCCACGTGGCATCGCCCGAAAGCCCCCAACAGCCCATCGCCACGCGGGAAACGCGGAGGTCTGTGTTCGGCAGATGCACGTATTCCATGGCTCGCAGCCCACTGGGTGACCGCCGCGGGGCCCATGTGAGGCCAGTTGGACGCCGCGGTCGCCACGATGACTCACCGTTGCTCTACCGACCCGCGACCCAGCGGATCCCTCGATGCACCAACCGGGCGAAGTTCGGATTGCCATAGGCGTGGGCATCGTGGCCCAGCATCAGATAGAAGACGCGGCTGTTGCCGTACCGGTTGGTCCACGCCACCACGGGGTTGTTCTTCGGGTGGTCTGTCTTCAACAGGACGTGGATCCCCGGGGCCGTGTAGAAAGGCCCGTACGTCTCGTCGTCGATCTCAAAATCCTCGATTCCAGCGGTGATCGGATGATCGCGATCCGCAATCTGTATCTTGAGGTGCTCGCCGTGCGACCAAGGCGTCTTCTCATACCGGCGGCCGTCGATCGTAATGGGCTCGAAGATGAACTTGCCGCCGATGATCTTGCGGAACTCGCCCCAGTCGCGGTGGGCGCCCAAGTTGTGATGGAGCGACACGACTCCGATCCCGCGGCGCAAAAGCGCCACAAACGCTTCCTGCTGCTCGGGCGGAAAACCGCGCACCATGTCGTACATGACGATCACATCGTACTTCTTCTCCAGGCCCGGTTTCAGCAAGCCCGCATCCTGCGGCAGCTGCGCCTTGGTGTACGTCACGTCCTCCATGGCATCGAAGACAGCGTAGAACGGCTCCGCCTGGAAGCCGTGGCCGCCCGTCGTCAGCAGCACACGGATCTTCCCTTCGGCGGGCCCTTGGGCAGCCAGGGGCCCCGAGGCCAACAGACCGATCACGGCGGCCGTGAGGCAGATTCCCGAGACTCTCATGCCATGCTCCTTTACTCACCAGGGTGCGTCACCGCCGTCAGCGGATGAACGCGTCGGCCGAGCGACATCCAAACACGTCACGCTCGACCCTCAGGCCAGCGCGGCAAGCCGTGCCATGGCGCCGCCAGTCCCGCACGGGGACCCCGCCTGCGTCGGCGCCGATTCCCTCGGCTACTCTACGCCGGGCCTCTGCCGACGTCAACTACCCCAGCTTGCCCCAGCGGTGGCTTGCCCCGTGGGGCCGGATCGCCGGGAGGTGCCAAAGGGGCGATGGGCCGGTAGAATCCGGGCAGCGGTGGTGGTCCCACCTGTCGCGTGGGACCTTCAACCTCTGGGCCTCGGGTCCCGCTGAACCACAAGGAACTGCAGAGCCATGTCGAAGGGCCCCACGTACCCTACCCTGTGCACCGAGATCGCCGGGCTTGCCGTCGTTGAGCTGGCCCGGCGATTCGGCACCCCCCTGTTCGTCTACGATGCCGACCGGATCGTCCAACGGCTCCGCGACCTGGCCGCCTTCGATCACGTGCGCTACGCCGCCAAGGCCTGTTCCAACCTGGCCGTCCTCGACTTGATCCGACGCCACGGCGGGTTGGTGGACGCGGTCAGCGCCTGGGAGATCCGTCGCGCCCTGGCCGCCAGGTACAGCCCCAGCGGCGATCCGCCGCCGATGGTCTACACGGCCGACATCTTCGACGCCGAATCGCTGGATCTGGTGATCCAGCAGGGAATCCATGTCAACTGCGGCTCCCCAGACATGATCGACCAGTATGGCCGCCGGGCTCCGGGGCGAGCGATCACACTGCGGATCAACCCCGGCTTCGGCCACGGCCACAGCCGAAAGACGAACACGGGCGGGGAGAGCTCGAAACACGGCATCTGGCACGAACAACTCGATGACTGCCTGGCCCGGGCCGCCCGATACGGGCTGGCGGTCACCGGCCTCCACATGCACATCGGCTCGGGGACCGACCTGGAGCACCTGGCCCAAGTGTGCGGTGCCATGGAGAAAGTGGCCCTGCAAGTGGGCGGGGGCGTACGCTATATCTCGGCCGGCGGCGGGCTGCCCATCCCGTACCGGGAGGGCGAATCGTACATCGACCTGGCAGCCTACCATCGCCTCTGGGATGCTACCCGAAAGCGATTGCAGGCAGCCTTCGGGCATCCGGTCCGTTTGGAGATCGAACCGGGCCGTTACGTGGTGGGCGAAAGCGGATCCCTGGTGACGGAGATCCGCGCCGTCAAGCGGCAACGGGACAACCTCTTCTACCTGGTCGATGCCGGCTTCAACAACCTGGCCCGGCCCATCCTCTACGGGGCGTACCATCCCATGAGCATCGCGCCGGCCGATGGCAGCGGGGATCGACCGGCGGTGGACGTGATCGTCGGCGGCCCGCTGTGCGAATCGGGAGACATCTTCACGCAGGAGGAAGGGGGCTTTGTTGTCAAACGGCCTCTGCCGCAGGCCACGGTCGGCGATCTGCTGGTAATCCACTGCACGGGGGCTTATGGCTTCGTGATGAGCTCCAACTACAACTCGAAACCGCTGGCCCCCGAGGTGCTGGTCCACAGGGGCGTGGCCCACCTGGTACGCCGCCGCCAACGGTTCGAAGAGTTGATCGCCGGCGAACAGATCCCGGATCGGCAAGACGAATGAGCGCCGCAGTGGTGCATTCCGGGGCGCCACAAGACGTGGTCGAGCGAAGGGGAGGAAGTCTCCTGCACGTGTTCGTTGAACTTTCAAACTGGACTTTTGCAATCTTTCAGGTGGCATTGGAAAAACAGGCAATTTCGTGTCTAATGTCTGCGATTTCAGATGGCGCACAGCGACCAGGCGGGGTTGGGCCATGCCGGCGATCGTGGAGTTTCCCAAGGTGGTGCAAGACGCAGCGCGGGATTTCGGCGACCTGGTTTCCTGCGAGCCGCAGCGGCGTCACTTCGCCGAGTATCTCACCGGATTGATGA
>DQVB01000185.1 GCA_015661985.1 Planctomycetota bacterium
CAAGCCTTGCCGGATAAGCCGGCGGTGCCACCTGCAGGCTCAAAGGCCCTTCCCAGCTACGAACCTCGCCGGCGCGGAAGTGATGGACACTTGCCGCCTCGCAGGGGTCCATCGCCCCTCAGGGCCCCAGCCGGCTTGCGGAGGGGCTAACACTCTAGCACTGTGAAGCAGTTAGACTCCGAAGCCGAGGGGCGCCCGACCGCACCCTGGGGCAGGCAGCCCCGAAGGGCACTCTGCACTGGAGTCGTCAACGTACGACCGCTGTGTGATGTGCATTTTCAGACGGCCAGGGCGAAGCCGTATTGGTCGATATTTCGCCAACACTGGGGCGAGCGGTCCTCTCTGGTGGTCAGCGCTCGAAGGGCAGGCACCACCCGCGCCTCCGGCTCTTTCCAACGCATCGCCTCGCCGCAAAGCCGCTGTCTCACCAAGACCTTATACGCTGCTTCGGTACCCCCCGAACCGATGGGTCGCATTCGGCCGTGGGCTTCTCTTGGTTCATCTTCGACCACTGGTTGCCAGAGTAACGCACCGCCGCCTCCAACGACTCCCGATGCGCTTTGGGGACCCCCTTCTTCCTGGCGGGCACCTGTGCCTTCGTTCTTGGAAGGGAGGCGTTAACGGATCGCTGTCCCGGGGCCGGGGGCACAAGGGGCGACGATTGCCAACGGTGACTGTTGGTCGCGCGCGACCCGACGCATTGCACGGCTGATCCGAGTGGAATAGACAGAGGCCGGATATCGCCTGACGGCCAGCGCCGATCATGGCGAAGCTTCCGATTGCTGCCGTGGCGATCGCCGATGGCACCGGTTTTCGAGGCAGCTACTCGGACCTGAGCGCTTCGATCGGCTCCAGCGCGGCGGCGCGGGCGGCCGGATAGATGCCAAACAGGAGGCCCAGGGCAAGTGAAAACACGAAGGCGGCCGCGGCGGCGGGCCAGGAGACGACCGTGTACCAGTAGCCGAGCCGGGAAACGGCCTCGGCCGCCATCACGCCTCCGGCGACACCCGTCACGCCCCCCGCTCCGGCCAGCAGGACCGACTCGATCAGGAATTGCAACCGGATATCGCCGCGTGTGGCTCCCACGGCACGCCGCAGGCCGACCTCCGCCGTGCGCTCGCGCACGGAAATCAGCATCACCGCCAAGATGCCGACGCCGCCAACCACCAGCGAAATGCCGGCGACGCTGCCGACCAGCAGCGTCATGGACCGGGCCGCCTCGCGCTCGGTGGCCAGCAGCGTGGCCTGGTTCTGGATCGTGAAGTCGTCCGCCCCATCGCCCAGCCGGTGCCGCTGGCGCAGCAGTTGCCGGATCTCGCGCTCCGCCTGATCGAGCAAATCGGCGCTGCGGGCCTGGACGTAGATCTGGTCGATGTGGTCCACGTTGAATAATCGGCGCATGGCCGAGCCGAGGGGGACGAGGATCAGGTCATCCTGGTCCGCACCGTTGGCATCCATGCCCTTCGGGGCCGTCAGGCCGATCACTTCAAAGGGCACACGGCCGATGCGGATCCGAAGCCCGATGGGGTCGGTTTGCCCGAAGAGGTTTTCGGCCGCTGTCGGGCCAAGGACGGCCACACGCCGTCGCCCCCGGTCTGCCTGTGCATCGAACGCGCGGCCCGCAGCGATCCGGATATTGCGCACGCGCAGACCGGCAGGCGTGATGCCCACCACATTCGTGTTCGCATTTTCGGTTTCCCAGCGAGTGGACAGTTTCTTGCTCACCGCCGGAGCGGCCAGGCGCACTGAAGGGCAATACTTCGCGATCGCCTCGGCGTCGCTCGTTTCCAGGGTCGTCACCGTGGCCGTCTGCCGCTGTCGGCCGGCGATGATGCGTGTTTGGCCGGCATTGACCACGATCAAGTTCGTGCCCATGTCGCGGATGCGGTCCAGAATCCGCTCCTCGGCCCCTCGGCCGGCCGAGACCATCAAGATCACCGTCGCGATGCCGACGACGATGCCCGCCACGCTCAGCAGTGTGCGGAGCTTGTGCGCGGTAAGGATTTCGCAGGACAAGGCGACGTTCTTGGAAAACTTCATGCCCGATGCTGCCCTCCCTCCCCCCACATCGCAAAACCCCCGTCCTCAGAAACGAAGCCCCAACAACGCGCGCCGCCCACGTTGGCCTTCGGCCAAACGGATTTGCCTTCTATCGCAGCGCGTCGACTGGGTGCAGCTTGGCGGCGCGGCGCGCGGGCTGGACGCCGAAAAACGTCCCGATCAGCAGCGCGCAGGCCGAGGCCAACAGCAACGGCTCCCACGACGGGATCGCCTGGATGGGCGTCAGCCGCGGCAGGGCCACGCTCAGGCCCAGTCCGAGCAGGCTGCCCAGCGCGAGGCCCAGTACCGTGACAGCCAATGATTCGGTCAGAAACTGGACGAAGATGTCCCGCTGCGTCGCGCCCACGGCGCGGCGCAGCCCGATCTCCGGCCTCCGCTCGGCAACCGAGATCAACAAGATGTTCATCAGCACGACGCCGCCGACGGTCAGGCTGAGCGCCGCCAGCACGATCAGCAGCAGGGACAGCGTGCGGGAGGTCCCGCGGGCCAGTTGGGCGATGACGTCCGCCGTGATGATGCGGAAATCATCTTCCTCGGACGGGTTGATCCGGTGCCGCTGGTGGATCAACCGGCGGACGGCTGCGGCCTGCTCGGCCATCCGTTTGGGGTCCTCGGTAATGAGGCGGATGGCCCCGACGTAATCGATGTTCATCACTCGGCGCATGGCAGTGGTGATGGGCAGGATGACTTTGTTGTCGAAATCCGTGCCGATGGGGCTGCTGCCGCGATTTTCGAGGACGCCTTTGACACTCAGCGCGACATTGTTGATGTAGATCCGCTCGCCCGTCGGGTCCCGGTCGCCGAACAGCTCCCGTTGGATCGTCCGGCCGATGACGCACACCCGGGCCATGGTGGCCACGTCTTCGTCGGCGATGCCCTCGCCAGCCGCCGGATACCATTGCCACGCCTCGTGCCAACTCGGCTCGACGCCCCAGACGATCGCCTGATACTGGTTCGCTTCGTGCTTCACGTTCATCTGGAAGCGCCACGCCATGGGCGAAACGATTGCCAGCCCGTCGATCTGGCTGCGGATCGCTTCGGCGTCTTCGAGCGTTAACGTAGTGACGTTCATGTCGGGCGGGGGCAGGTCTTTGCCGCCGCCGGCGATCACCATCATGGCCCGAGGCCCGAAGTTCCGCACTCGTTTCATGATCCTTTTCTCAGTGCCCTTGCCGATGGCCATGATCACGACCAGCGCGGCCACCCCGACGATCGTGCCGGCCATCATGAAAAACGTGCGAAGCTTGTTGATCCCGAGGCCCTGGACGCCTTCGGCGGCCATGCGCGAGAGTCTCATGGGGCGGTCTCCTTGCTGCCAGGAATGCGGGAAGAACCACTGCGGCCGATCGTCGCGTTCCGCTCGGCAAGTGGGTGTTTTCGCAGAGCCAAACTACGTCGGTCCGTCTCTCCGAGACGGACACCGCGTCTCGGAGAGACGCGGCTACGGACTGTCCACCGGCTACGGACTGTCCACCGGCTCGGAGCGAAAGACGCCTTTGTCCGTCCCGTGGTCATCAAGCCCGGCCCTTTTCGTCCTGGTTCGTCTCCTGCTCGGCGTCGCGAGGGCGGCTCACGCGGCGGTCCTCGGCCACGGTGCCGTCTTTCAGCACGATCACACGCTGTGCGTGTTCGGCCACCGCTTCATCATGCGTGACCAGCACGATCGTCCGGCCCTGGCGGTTCAGCCTCTGGAAGATCGCCAGCACCTCCAGGCCGCTTCGGCTGTCGAGGTTGCCCGTGGGCTCGTCGGCCAGGATTATCTCCGGGTCGGTCACCAGCGCCCGGGCAATGGCCACTCGCTGCTGCTGGCCGCCGGACAGCTCGCCCGGGCGATAGGTCATGCGGTCGGCCAGTCCCACGGCCGCCAGCGCACTCTCCGCTCGCTCGACGGCGTCATCGGGATAGTCCTCGACGTAGATCAACGGCAACATGACGTTCTTTAGCGCCGTGGTCCTTTGCAACAGGTGAAACTGCTGGAAGACGAACCCGATCTTTTCGTTGCGCAAGTGCGACAGTTCCTCGTCATCCAGGTTCACGACGTCGATCCGGTCCAAGCGGTATTGGCCGCCGGTGGGCTTGTCCAGGCAGCCGAGGATGTTCATCAGCGTCGATTTGCCAGCGCCCGAGGCGCCCATGATGGCCACGTACTCGCCCCGGTCGACGTGGAACGTGATTGCTTGCAGCACCGGGGTGGTCACGGTCCCGGCGGCGTATGTTTTCTCGATGTTCTCCAATTCGATCATGGCCGATTCCGATTCCATCATGGCAGTTCGAGTTCTTTCTGCGGGGGCTGCAGGAGCACGGTTTCGCCTTCCTCAAGGCCGGCCGCCACTTCGATCCACCGGCCGTCGCGCCACCCGACTTTGATTTCCCTCGGCTCGGCCCGGCCGTCGGCCACCACGTAGACGACGTTTTTGCCGCGCCGGCGCTGCACCGCGCTGGCGGGAACGGCCAACACGCCTTTCCGCTTTTCCAGGAAGATACTCACCCTGGCGGTCATTTCCGGGCGGAGCAGTTCGCGGTGAGGCGTCTGGATATCGACCACGACGTCATAGTTGACCACGTTGTCCTGGATCACCGCTTTCGGGTAAATGGCCGATACCGTCCCCTGGAATTCGGTCGCTGGGAAGGCATCGACGGTAAACACGGCGCGCTGGCCGACCTGCACCTTGCCGATGTCCACTTCATCGACGTAGGCATCGACCTGCAGGCGATCGAGGTCGATGATCGTGACGAACGTGGGCGCCTGCATCCCAGCGGCTACGGTTTCGCCTTCTTCGGTCGAAACGGAGGCGATCACGCCCTCGATCGGCGCGGTGATGGTGGCGTAGGAGAGCTGGACCTTCGCGTTTTGCAGCGCGGCGGCCGCCCGGGCCACTTCCGCCTTCGCCTGCCGCAGTTGTTCGGCATAGCCGGTTTCGGCCAATTCCAACGCCTTGCGAGCGGACGCCGCCCGCGCCTTGGCCACGCGGTACTGCTCCTCGGCCTCGTCCAACTCATTTTCGGACGTGGCGTCTTGCTTGATGAGTTGCCGGGCGCGAGCCAAGTCCTTTTCGGCCCGGCTGTACGTCGCCTGACGCTCCTCCAAGTCGAGCCGGGCTTTCTCGATTTCTTTGGGCAGAAGGGACTGGACCGCCGCGAGTTTGGCTTGGGCCAGTTCCAGCTCTGCTTGGCGCTGAGCGACCATGGCCTGCAAATCCGTCTTCTCCAATTCGGCGACGACCTGGCCTTTGGCGACGTGATCGCCGATGTTCGCGTACAGTCGTTCCACTTTTCCGGAGATGCGAGCCCCGACGCGCACCTCCGCCCCCACCTGCGGCTTGACGGCCCCGGTGGCCAGGACTGAGGAAACAAAGTCGCGGGGTGCCACGACGGCGGTCTGCACGGCCCGCGCCAAGTCATTCGACGCGGCCTGCACGTGCCACCACCAGGCGCCGCCCGCGGCGGCCATCAGCCCAAGCAGGACGAAGAGCACTCCGAGCCGCTTTTTCTTCTTGCGCCGTCTTGCGCCTTTTGCGCGTGCGGGCAGTTCCGGCGAAGCGCGTGGCCGAGCCGGCGGCGTTCCTGCCGCTCGGTTCGCGCTGCGCTTTCCTCGCGAGACCTCAGTCCGGTCACTGCTCATCGGTCGGTTTCCCCGAACGTCGGGCATTGCCCGCAAAGCTCCGCGCGCTGCGCCGAGCTACACGCGACGCGATCGCCGCCGCGGACTTCCACGAAGGGCCATCTTTCGCGGCCCGAAAAGCGACGATTGGCGATATGTTCTCGGAGCCGCCCGGCTTGCTGGGCTGCCGTCCTTTTCGCACCGGCCCGCAGCCGTTTACTGCGGCCTCTGCTCGCTTTCCGCGCCGCTCACGCACGGGTGCTCCGGCGCCTCGCCGTGGCATTTGCGGATTTGCTCCGGCGAGCATTCCTCCGGCTTGCCCTTCAGTTCTTCCGGCCTCTGGCAGCCTTGGGTTTTTTCGCACATGGTTCGCTCCTTTCTGCGACGTTCTTCTCTGGAACGCTTTTGGAAACCCCGCCCGCAGGCGAGCAACCTGGCGCGTCGGGCACTTGCAACAATTCCTCGACCAGCGCGCGGCAATGCGCCAGCGCATCGGGGTTCAGCCGATAGTGCACGAAGTAGCCCCGCTTTTCGGCGGTCACCCAGCCGGAATCGCGCAGGATGCGCAGATGCTGCGACACAGCCCCTTGGGTCACGTCCAGCCGAGCCGCCAGCGCGTTGACGCAGAGCGCGCGGCCCTTGAGCAACTGGATGATCCGCACCCGCGTGCCGACGGAAAGCACTCTCAAAATGCGTGCCAATTCATCAGGGTCTGGCATGGCAAAGCTATATCACTGTCCGCTAATATAGTAAAATGCCTGGCCCGCCCCGTCAAGTGCTTTGTTGAGGGCCGACAATGCGTGGGGCCTGGGCCGATCCGATCAGGCGGTCATTTGGCGGGCCGGATCGGTGTGTCTTTGGCAGCCCGGGTGCGGGGGCCAGCAGGAGTCAGGTTCCACGACGGGCGGCACACCTGGGGATTTGCCATCGTCTCGGTTGCCGCGTCCGGGCTCGGGCACAAACGGCGGGCCGGCGCCGAGCCGCACGGACAGTAGGCCGTCGCTTGGATCTGCGTTGGGCCGCCAAAAGTGCCAGGGCGTGTCGGCAGCGATACCACCTGGGCGGTGGCGTGGATGCACTCAAAGGTTCCATTCCATCAGAGCAGTAACGGTCGCCAGAGGCGGGATCGGCGCCTCCAGGACCACCAGGCTGGCCGGATCGTCCAGGACTCGACTTGGCCACCCATCTGGAAGATGTTCAAGGGAAGTCTGTATTGACGAAAACGTCACAACCTGCGTCGCAGTAACGGGTCACATCACTAATGCGTTCCTAAAGTGGCGCTGTCCGAAGAAGAGACGGACAGGAATGTCCATCCTACAAAGTGCGCACGCTGTTTCTTGACGGCTCCTTGCGCGTAGGCGGAAGCGGCCGCAGTGAACCGGAGAAGAGGAGTTCGACCATGGCTCTGATCATCGACGGCTCCAATCTTCTCAACGCATCGGGCGTCTTCACCCCGGCCGGTCACCCCCATACGCTCCAGTGGACGCGCCGCGCGCTGTTGGACTTCCTGGCCGATCACCTGTCCCGGAAAACGCGGGCGGCCACCCGGGTTGTGTTCGACGCGAAGCAGCGGCCGCGCGCCGCCGCTACGTGCTGTGCCGGTATCGCGGGTTGACGGTGCGGTATGCCAGCGGGTGTGGCGCGGCCGGCGATCTGATCGAGGAGTTGATCCGACCTGATACGGCTCCGCGCAGGCTGACCGTGGTATCCAGCGATCATCGCCTGCAGCGGGCGGCACGCCGGCGTCGGGCCAGGGCGGCCGACAGCGACGTGTGGCTCCGCCAGCTGGTGGCCGATGAGCGGCAGCGGGCAACAGGTGAGCCGGCCGGGCTGGACAAGCCGGAGGGTCCACCGTCGGATACCGAGGTGGCCGGGTGGTTGGCCGTGTTCACCGGCCCGGGCACCGGCGCGCGCGTCTCCGATGGGGCGGATACCCGGCGCCGAACGGCTGCTGATGGCCGGCCGCGCATCGCAGGGGGCTTCGGAGTCCCGTTCTTTTTGAGTGTCGTGCAGAACGAGCTTGTCTTTCCAGGGCCACGTTCAGCCGAGATCTTTCGAGGTTCGCCGTCCGAGTTCCAGAGGTGAGGGGGCCGGCAGTCCCGAGTGGAGCGGACCGATCAATCCAGGAGTTTGCGGATCGCTTCCAGCAGTTCTTCCCTCTGGATCGGCTTGGGGAAGAAACCTTCGGGGGGCGGCACGATGCGGCGGTGACTGATGAACTTCTGGTAGGCGTAGGGATCGCCGCCGTAGCCGGTCACCGCCGTGATGATCACCACGGGGATGGAGGCCAGCTGGGGATCGGTCTTCACCTCTTTGTAGAACCTCGTCCCCGAGGCTTCGGGCATGGAGATGTCCAGGGTGACCAGATCCGGCTTCTCCCGCCGCATCAGCTCCAGCGCTTCTTTGCCGTCGGCTGCACTGATCGTCTGGTACCCGTTGTCGCAGAAGAGCATTTCCAGGTAGCTCACCACACTCGGTTCGTCATCGACGATGAGGATCTTCTTGGCTTGTTGGCTGGTGGACATGGCCTGTGCCTCGTGTTCGGTCATGGTTTTTTCTTTTTCAGCGCTTCCAGGGCACGGCGCAGCGCGCCGGGGTCGGCTTTGGCCAGATGCTCCTGCAGTTCCTGTTGGAGTGCCAGTCTGTCTTCCGTTTCCCCGGTCTCTTCGATCCCCAGGGCTCGCTGGACGCAGCGCACGTAGTCCGCGGGCTTGACCGGTTTTTCCAGGTACGAACCCGGTCCGCAGATCACCCTGTTTTTCATGATCTCTTCCAGTTCAGGGCGCCCCAGTTCATCCTGGGCATGGGCCGTGACGATGAGCACGGGGATCTGGGCCAGCTTTTTGTCCTTGCGCAGTTCGTAAAGGAACTTGTGGCCGCTCTTTCTGGGCATGACCAGGTCGAGGGAGATGAAATCGGGAGGGTCCCTGCGCACCATATGCAAAGCCTCCTCCCCGTCGGCGGCCGTGACCACTTGGAAGCCGGCGTCGCGGAGGATCTGAGCCAGGTAGTCGCGCACGTTCGGTTCGTCGTCTACGACCAGTACGGTTTTGTCCTGGGGCTGAGGCATGGCGACTCTTCCCGGTTTCAGGGGTTTGGTTCGGTACGTCTTTGTTCGGCCGGCGCACGGTCCGGGCAGGGCAGGTCGGCGCGCGGCAGTTCGATCCTGAACGACGAACCCTGGCCCGGCTTCGAAGCGAAGGAAATCCGGCCCCCGTGCTGGTGGACGATCTTCTTGGTGGTCAACAGTCCCAGCCCGGTGCCGCGGTCGGAGCCCTTGGTGGTGAAGAACTTGGAAAAGACCTGTTTGCTGATTTCATAATCCATCCCCTGGCCGTTGTCCACCACTTCGTAGACCAGCACGCCGTCGCGCTCACGCGTGGAGACGGTCACCACAAAGTTTCGCCGCTGCTCGCTCAGCAGGCAGGCGTCAATGGCGTTGGAGACCAGGTTGGCCAGACACGTATGGATTCCCTCCTCGTCCAAAGGCGCCGGGGCGATCCCTTCCTGGAGGTCGACCTCGAGCCGGATCCCAGCCCGTGCGGCCTGTTCAGCGAACATCTGGACCACCTTCCGCACGGGTTCGTTCGGGTCGATCAACCGGGCGTGGGCCACGCGCCCTTTGGCGAAATCCAGAAACTCCTTGACGAACTGGGAGATCCGCGTCACGTTTTCTTCCAGCATGGCCCAGCCCCGGGCTATCCGCTCGTCATCCCCCTGGGCAATGCCCGTGTTCACCGCGTACATGCCCCCTTCGAGCCCCATGAGCACATTCTTGATGCCGTGGGCGATGCCCGCTACGGTTTCGCCTACTGCGGCCAGCCGCTCCGCCTCGCGCTTCTCCCGTTCCAACTGCTTGACCAGCGTGATGTCCGTCGACATTTCGATCACGTACCGGATCTCGTCCCCGGGCCGGACGATAGGAACCATGTGCACAAGGTAATGGCTTTGGGAACCTTTACGGACGATCCCCTCCTCTTCGCGGATGCGGATCCGGCCGTCAGCGAACGTCTCCACGGCGGCGCAGTGGGCGCAGCGTTCCTTGCGGCCCTTGTACACCTCGTGGCACGGCCGTCCTTTCCAGGGGCCGTAGGTCTGCTCGAAACGCCGGTTGGCCTCCACGACCCGAAAGTCGCGGCTGATGACGCCGATGGCCATGGGGACGGCGTCAAACAGGTTTGCCCTGAGCCAATCGTGAATCTCTTCGGCTTCCATGGCAGTACCCTTCGCACAGGCACCCACCTGGACCCCCGCACCTGTTCCGGCCCCGCCGCCCTGCCGTGTCACACCGCGGGTGGACTCGCCGGAGGCAAGCCGATCGTGCTCGCTTCGGCTATCGCTCATCCTTCACCGTTTCCCGTTTCCTCGTGGACGGTGGCCCCGGAGCCAGCAGGATCAGCCGGCGGGTCCGGTCCGCGTCATGGCAGGTGTCGCAGCGGTCCAGCGAGGCGGGGTAACTCTCCGGCGACTCCTTTCGCTGTTCCTCGTGGCAGGCGATGCACAGGCCGTGCATGGCGTCCATGTAGCCGGGCGCGGCGGCCCACCGGCTGTCCGACGTGCGGATGATCGGGCCCGGCGGCGGCTGGTCCCAGTGGCACTCAGCACAGGCCGTGGCCGTCTCATAGGTTTTGGCACCCTCGCTGCTCGGGTGGCACTCGATACAGCCGCGGTTCCCCTCAAGCGCCTCCACGTGAGTGGAGTGGTCAAACAGGCGGGTCGGTTCGTACATGTCACGGTGGCACCGCGTGCAGGAGGTGTTCTGGTCCAGAGGCATGTTCCGATGGTGGCAGACGCCGCACGACGGGTCGCCCCCCAGCCTCTGGAGGTGCCCCTCATGATCGAACAGCACGGCCTCACCGTTGCGGTTTCCGTCGATCAGGGTCAAGCGCACCGGCTGGCCTTCCCTCGGCCCGTCGTTCTGCCCCACGGCCAGCACCGGCCGGTTTCCCCGCCCGTCGCCGCGGGGGACGAGCCGGCCCGGTACGATCCGC
>DQVB01000490.1 GCA_015661985.1 Planctomycetota bacterium
CGAAGGTTTTTGGAACCAGCGCTGTGCGCGGGTCTCCTGACCCCGCACCATCGCCGCCCGCACATCGCCTCGCTGCAGGTCTGCACTGCCCTGCGGGCCGAAGGTTTTTGGAACGAACTCTCAAACATGGTCCCCGTTCGGCGTTCGTTGCCCGGCTCCCACTCGTTGCCAGGCTTCAGCTCCAGCTCGGGAAGGAGGACAAAGCCGTGCGCAGGGCGATGGCCCGCCCCCTGGGAGGATCACCGTTGGTAAACAACGCGAAAGCCCGCTTTGTATTTGCCCAACACAGTGACGGCCAGGGTCCCTTGGTTGTCGACCACTTTCTCCACCTCCAGAGCCAGCGGTCCCAAGCCGGGGCGCTCGGCCGCCTCAAAGGGGACATCCACCAGCGGCTTTTTGTCCGCTCCGTAGACATACAACCGCCAATCATCGTCACTCAGCTGGCGCACGGCCAACAGGAAGCAGCGCACCTCGACCTGCCGGCCTTGCCTGTCCTGCACCTTCAGCGCGCGCATCCGCTTGGTGGCCACGGGTTTGCCTTCCACCAGCGGGCAGAAAGCGTCTGTCATGAACAAGTAGCCGAGCCCCACGCCGGACTCGGCCCGGAAGTCCCATTCGGGCTTCCCCTCCGACTCGGCCAATCCTTTCTGAGGCACCACCACTATCCCGTCTCGGTTGATCGTCAGGCCCGTTGCTTGGGCCGCGTCCGCTTCGATGCGCACCTGCGCTGGCCGGATCTTGGCGGCCGCCTCCATCAGGATCTCGCCGATCCGCCGGGCTCTCTGCTGGGGCATGGCATCCAGCTGCTGACCGATCGCCCAACCGGTCCACCCCGTCACTACCGCCACGACAGTGGACATCAACAGCCGATTCGATTTCATCGCCAGATCTCCTCATGAAGGAAATCAAGAACCCACACAGTGCCGAAAACGGCGTGATTTCAGTGTACCCCGTAGCCTCCCGGTATGTAACCGCCCTTGCGGCGAGGGAAAAGGACGGAGAGGTCCAATCTGCCGGGACGGCGCGGGCATCCCGCGACAACTCCTGGGAAGCCCTCTATCGGCCCGCAACGTGCCCCGACCCGCTCAGGTCCGAATCACAGCGGCTGGGTGCCGCTCGATATTGCGGAAAGGGGCCTTGGTGGCTAGTCTGGAGGAGATGAGAGTCTGATTTCAGGAGTGGATCGCTTTGGGGATCTTCCCCGGAAGGCTTTTCCATGGCAATCTCGATGGATGCCGGCCATGAACTGCTGGACGCTCGCCCTTTGCCCGCGCGGGCCCGGCAGTGGGCGAGGCGGCAGTCACCCGGGGACCGGCGTCCGGTTTCGGCAGTTGGCCAGGGTGCGGCCGCGGCAGCTGGAGCGAGCGATACGGCCTGTGGCGCACGGGGCTGCTGCACGGTGGGCGGAGAAGTGATGTGGTGACGGAGGCCAAGCAGTTATCGTCAGGCGTAACGCCCGGAGCCCGAACGATCGCGGCGATCGACATCGGGGCCAACGCCATCCGGATGGCCGTCGCCCAGGTGTTGGAGGACGGCCACGTCGATGTACTGGAGCGGCTGCGCCGCGCTGTGCGCATGGGCCAAGACACCTTCCGCCGCGGTCGCCTGGGCGGGGGCACCATGCGCGCCGCGGTGGCCGTGTTACGGGATTTCAAGCAAGTGCTGGACTTGTACCACGTCGAGCGGCTGCGGGCGGTCACCACCAGTGCGGTGCGCGAGGCGAGCAATGCGGACAACTTCCTCGATCGGATCTACATGGCCACGGGGATCAACGTCGAAGTGATCAGCCCCGCCGAAGAGAGCCGGCTCACTGTGTCCGCCGTGTTGGGCGCTGTGGGTGATGCCTTGGCGTTGCGACAGAGGAGAACGCTGATTGCCGACGTCGGCGGCGGAAGCACGTTGTTGACGCTGCTGGAAAACGGCGAGATTTCAAACTACATGGGGCTGCGCCTGGGGTCCATCCGGCTCCAGGAGTTGTTGGCCACCAGCGACGAGCCGCCGGAGCGGTCCGCCCAGCTGCTGCGGCAGCAGATCGCCAACGTGGTTTCTCAGGCGAGGCGGAGTCTGCCCTTCGAGGCCGTCTGCTCGTTTGTGGCCACCGGGGGCGACGCGCGTTTCGCGGCGCGCCAGATCGGCAAGCCCACCGCGTCGGCCGACCTCTATACCCTGGCGCGGGCCGATTTCGACCGGCTGGTGCAGCGATGCCAACGGCAAAACGAAGAACAACTGGCCCATACTTACAGCATCCCCTTCGAAGAGGCCGAGACGCTCGTGCCCGCGCTGCTGGTCTACCAGGCCCTGGTGCGGCTGACCCAGGCGCGGGAGATCATCGTGTCGGCCGTCTCCATGCGCGACGGGATCCTGCTGGAACTGGCCCGCCAAGTGACGGGCGAAGAAGACGAAACGCTTCTGGAGGGGGTGATCCATTCGACCACGGCGCTGGCGGAGAAGTACCGCGTGGACATGGACCATGCCCGCACCGTGGCCGAAGTGGCCGTGCTGTTGTTCGACCAGCTCCAGCCCGACCACGGACTGGACAGGCGCCATCGGCTCTTGCTGCAAGTGGCGGGGCTGATCCACGAGGTGGGCGGATTCGTCAGCAACCTGGCCCATCACAAACACAGCCTCTATCTGATCAGGAACTCGGAGATCTTCGGGCTGAACCGGGAAGAGGTGGAGATGGTCGCCCACATCGCTCGCTACCATCGCCGAAGCCCGCCGAAGCCGGGGCATGGGGACTACATGGCCCTCCCACGGACGGCCCGGGCGGTGGTCAACAAGTTGGCGGCGATCCTGCGCGTGGCCGATTCGCTGGCCCGCGGTCAACTCCGGCGCATGCCCAAGCTGCGGTTTGAACGCCTGGGTGACGAGATGCTCATCCGCGTCGTGGGCGCATCGGACTTGACCCTCCAGCGCCGGGCCCTGGATACGAAGGGCGACCTGTTCGAAGAGGTCTATGGGATGAAGATCCGACTGGAAGAAGGCTGACCGCGGTGACCTTCGGGATGGATCCATGGCAAAAGTCAACCTCAACGCGCCCGAGCTCTATGTCAATCGTGAACTGAGCTGGTTGGAGTTCAACGACCGTGTGATGCAAGAGGGCCTGAGCGACTCGGTGCCCTTGATGGAGCGGTTGAAGTTCCTGGCCATCGTCAGTTCCAACCTGGACGAGTTCTTCTTGATCCGTGTGGCGGGGCTCAGGCGGCAGCGCGCCGCGGGGGTGCGCAAGCGGGACATCGCGGGCATGACCCCTGCCCAGCAGCTGAGGGCGATCAGCCAGCGGACCCACCGTATGGTGGCCGAACAGACGGCCGGCATCCGCCGGGCCCTGGAAGAACTGGCCCGCCACAGCCTGGTCGTGCTCGAGCGGGAGGGGTGGACCGATTCCGGTCGCAGGTACCTCAGGTCCCATTTCAGCTCCCAGGTCCTCCCGGTGCTCACGCCGCTGGCCATGGACGAACTCCAGCCCCGGCCCTTGTTGCCCGGCTTGCAGCTTCACGTGGCCGTGCTGGTGGCTTCGCCCAAGGATCACGCCGCTGCACCGCGATTGACGGTGATCCCCGTGCCCACCCAACTGCCCCGCTTCGTCACTCTGCCGGCCGAGCCGGGGGACCGGACGATCCGCCTGGTACCTCTGGAAGACGTCATCGCCGACAATGCCGAAGAAGTTCTGCCGGGAGGCGAAGTGGTGGCTACGGCCACCTTTCGCATCACCCGCGATGCGGACGTCGAGATCCAGGACGATGACGCCAGCGATCTGTTGGCGGTGGTCCAGCAGGCGGTGTTGGCCCGGCGGCGGCGCAGCGCCGTACGCCTGGAAATCTCCGCCAGGCCCGACCGCCGGATCAAGAAATGGCTGGCCGACTGGCTCGAACTGACCCCTGATGACATTTACGAAATCGACGGGATCCTCGACGCCCGGGCGCTTGGCCAGATCGCCGGCCTGCCTGGTTTCGACCACCTGCGGCTCCCCGAATGGCCTCCCCAACCGCCTGCTGATTTGGCCCACAGCGACGACCTCTGGCAAACGCTCCAAGAGCGAGACGTCCTCTTGTTCCACCCTTACGAAAGCTTCGACCCGGTGATCGAGCTGGTACAGAAGGCCGCCGAAGATCCCCACGTTCTGGCCATCAAACAGACACTCTACCGCACCAGCGGCGATTCGCCCATCGTGCGCGCCTTGGAGCGGGCCGCCCAGAACGGCAAAGAGGTCACCGCCCTGGTGGAGTTGAAGGCCCGCTTTGATGAGACGCGCAACGTCCATTGGGCCCGCCGCCTGGAAGACGCCGGCTGCCACGTGGTCTACGGGATCGCTGGCTACAAGACCCACGCCAAAGCCCTGCTGGTCGTGCGCCGCGAACCGCCTCGCGTCCGCCGCTACGTGCATCTGGCCACGGGCAACTACAACGACCAGACGGCCCGCCTCTATTCGGACATCGGCTTATTGACCACCAACCGGGACCTGGCCGCTGACGTGGGAGCCTTTTTCAACCTCCTGACCGGCTTCTCCGAAGCGGTCGGCTGGTCCCAGCTCACCGTGGAGCCCCACCAATTGAAACGGCGCTTCGTGCAGCTGATCCAGCGGGAAAAGGAAGCTTCCTCGGCCGACCAGCCGGGCCTGATCATGGCCAAAATCAATTCGCTGGAAGACCCGGACATCTGCCAGGCGCTGTATCGGGCCAGTCGAGCGGGGGTGCGTGTGATGCTCAACGTCCGGGGCATCTGCTGCCTCCGGCCCGGCCTGCCCGGCTACTCGGAAACCATCGAAGTCCGTTCCATTGTCGATCGTTTCCTGGAACACGCCCGCATCTTCTACTTCCGCAACGGGGGCCACGAAGAGGTGTACCTCTCCAGCGCCGATTGGATGCGCCGCAACCTGGAAAGACGCCTAGAGATCCTTTTCCCCGTTACCGATCCCGGCCTCCGCCGGCGGCTGATCAAGATCCTCAAGACGTGCTTTGCGGATAACGTCAAAGCCCGCCGCATGAAGCCCGACGGCAGCTACGAACCGGTCCAGGCCGACGGCCCCCGCATCCGCGCCCAAGAGGAGTTCTACCAGGAGGCGGTCGAAGCCGCCCGCGCAGCCCAACGGACGACCGTCCGCTTCCGCCCCTTGAGACGCCCCAGAGAACCCTGAGGCGCATCACTGCTGCTCAACCAATTCGACGCCGCAAACAAACGGCGGCAAGTCGCCCCCGCTCGGCTGAAGGTCGATCACCATCCGGTCGGTCGCTTCGACATTGTGTATCTCTTCGACCAGCGGCCGGAACCGGCCGCCGGCCTGGCGGATCACGTCAAGACCGTCGAGGACCTTCTTGCCCTGCACTACGACATCGAAGACGCGTCGGCCCGGCTCGATGTCCTCCATTTCAGCAAAGTGAAGCCGAAGGCTAAACCGGCGCCGTTTCGGCTGCGCGGCAGGCTTGGAAACAAGTTCCAAGAACCCCAGGCAGCTCTGGAATTTCGTGCCGTAGCGCGGATCGGTCAGGAAAACCGTTTCGATTTGTGCTGCAGCCCCCTGGGCTGCCGGGCGCAGGCGGGACGCCTGCACCGCAGCCGGTCGTGGCTGGAACCTCCGGCTCTGGGCCATGGCATTCAACTGCAGCCGCTCGAGGTCCATACCCGACTGGCGGAGCGTCTCGATGGGCAGGGCTACTTCGGCCGTCCATCCCTCGGCGCTGGAGCGCACGGCCCATTGCCAGCGGCCGTTCCACTGGGGATCGATCTTGCGGCTTGAGGCGACCGTCCCAAACGTTGCGCTGCCCCGGCCGTCGCGGCGGACGATCAGATGGATGCCCGTCCTCCGGCGCCCATCGGCCAGAAAGATTTCCAGCTTGTCCGCAGACGGGTCTGCTTCGTCTTCTTCACTGCCGGTGAGCGCACCGGCCGCAGGCCGGCAGCGGTAGCCGAAGTAGATGCTCTGGGCATCGCGGAACAATCGGAAATCGGTGCGAGCGCCGAGCATGGAAAACGGCGAGTTCTTGAAAGGAACGGGCGGGACGTTCTTCCAGCACGCTTCGTCCAGTGCGCCGTCGACCCTTGGGGCGGGATCGGACCGGCGGTCGAGCAGCACGATGCCCGACGACAGCGCCAAATCGATGGCCATTCGGCCTTGGCCGTAGAGCGCCGAGCTGTACACCCACGGGACGTCGGTGTCTCGGATTGCCTCCGTGATGCGCCGGCGGTAGAGGCACTCAGCTCGGCTCATCGACAGGGCGAGCGGAGCCGGACAGGCGGTGTCGAGCAGCGGCCGGGGGAAGCCGAGCCACGCCCTGCCGCGCCGGTCCCGCCGATCACCCGGCGCGCCGAAGTTGACCGCCAGACGCTTGATGAGGCCTCGCCGGGAACGTCGCGGCAGCACGTACCACCTGTCCACCGGGGCAGGGCCGGGCCGTGCGCCGCCACCTCTCGCCGCCTCGACGTGCCGCCAGTCTGCCGACGCAATCAGCGCCAGGTTCGTTTTGTAGTTGTACGAGCAGCCGCAGCCGCTGTAGCCCTGTGTGTGGATCAACAGCCCGTTGGCGGCCAGAAGCGTCCGCGCACAACCGGAACGTACCCCGCCGAAGTTGGTTGTCCCGTCGGCCTCCATGTCGAAGAAGCCATCGGCGCCGGAGCGGAAAAACAGCACGTGGCGGCAGCCGGTGATGGGTCCGCAGCCGTACGCGCGAGCGTATTGCCACGCCACCGGCCGGCCGGTCAGGAGATCCTCGGTCATGTACTGCCGGCCGGTGCGCAGGTCATAGGCAAAGGCCGACGTGATGATCCGGTCGCCGTGGACCACCGGCAGCTTGCCTGGCGAAACGGAGATCTGCCACAGCTTCCCGCCGGTCGCCGCATCGTAGGCGGCATTGGCGCCGTACAGGACGACGCCGTCCGCGTAGACCAGATGTCCCCAGTTCGGCAGGCCCATGAACAGGTGCGTGATGTTCGTCTTCAGTCAGCTCAGCTGGCCGCGGTCGCCCAACACGGGCACATCATCCTGGCGCCACAGCTCGGTGCCGTCGGCCAGGTCGAGCGCCACCAGCGAAAGCTCGGCCTTGAGGGGTTGGTTCCGCCGTCGCGCCCGCACCAGATCGGCCTTGGAGGTGCCGTCGACCAGGAACAGCCGCCCGGGACCGGGGCCGCCGAACCAGAGCAGTTGCATGGGGAACCGCACACGGCTCTCGTTGCCAATCCCCCGTCGGCCACCGTCAGCCCACGGATAGCGCCACTCGCCCGCGCCCGGCAACGGGCCACGAACGATCGTTGAAGGCCCTTTCGACGTCTCGCCGAGTTCGGCTCCGCCATCGCCTTTGACGCCCGCGGCGCGGAAGAACCGCCTCCGACCCGCTCGATCAAACCCAACCAGGCACAAGACGCCGCCGCAGGGCCGAACGGGGCGATAGCACTGCCCAGGCACCGGGGCCGCGGCCGATGCGGAAACAACCACGAGGTCGGCGAAATACGGCGGAAGACGGAGGTGCGCGGGATCTTCCAGCGCGTGGATGGCCACCCGCGAACCGTAGAGGCCGGCGTCGATAAGCCGATCCCGTTCGGATGCCACGCGGGCATCGTCCCTCAATCGTCGGGCAATAGCCGCCGAAGCCGTCTGCAAGTCCGACGACCGCCGTAACCGGCGCCGGGCTGCGGCGCTTGATGTCCAGCCCGAACTGGCAGTACAGCTCGCACGGCTGTGTCACCAGCGCCACGTCGCCGATGCGAATGGCATGAATGGGCAAGATCTCCACCGGATCCTCACCATACACCTCCTGCAGTCGGACGGTTCCAAAGGCCATGATCATTCGCATCCCGCGGATGTTCTCTCCGGCATCGATCCGCTCGAGTACCTTCCGGGCATCCTTCAGGCGTTCCGGGTCCGGCAAACGGACGCCGACCTTCAGATCTTCGTACGCGTGAGCGAGAACCGGACGTTCGTGGTACGTGACCTTTCGGTAAAGCCGCAACGTCTCGTTCGCCACCATGCGACCGATTCGCTGGAGCCTGGCTTCCCGGGACTCTTGACGGCGGTTGACCATGTCGTCCAGGCCGATATCGCCCTGGGCGCCGTTCAAATACAAGACAGGGATGTCGCCCACACGATCCCGGAGGATCCGGCGCGCCTCGCCCGGAAAATCTGCTGAATAGATGCCGGACCCGTAGAAGATCGTCGGGTGCGAAGTGTTGTGATGGAGCACCGCGATCAGCTTGCCGTTGCTGTCCGCAGCGAAGATGGCCAAATGCTGTGGATCGTCGGGACCTTCCAGCCCTGTGAAGTCGGGCCGCGAAGCATCACCGTGCATGGTGTGCGTGCCGTCTGCCCAACAGAGGCGTCGGTTGAACCCGATCCGCGCGGTTCCCTTCCCCCATCCGAGCTTTCCCGGCCGGGCGGATTGAAGAGCCTGCTGAGCGAGTTCCACCAGCCAAGCTTGCAACCGGTCCAGGTACGCGTCGTCGACTGGCATCAGGTAATTGGTTTTCAACAGCGAAGGACCGCCGTGGGTATGCGTGCAGGCTATGACAATATTCCGAGGCGGGATCCCACCCGCCCGGCCCATGGCCCGGCGCATGGCCGCTACGGGCCGGGAGTCCAAACCCACCAGGTCGCAA
>DQVB01000427.1 GCA_015661985.1 Planctomycetota bacterium
CTGAAAATCGTTCCACAGGACGGCTGCTTCCTCGAAGCTCTGCTGGATGATGTAATGTACTAGAGGGGCCGGCTGTTTTGGAGAAGACACCCAGTGCAGCGCCGAGCTTCGATGGACAAGTACGGGGAAGCTGCGGCCGCAGCACCGAGGGCGGTGGCGGCGATGCGGCCCGTCGGTGTGAGTTTGGCCCTGGGCAAGCCGCCAAATTGTTGCACATGGCCACCCACGGGAGTAGGGCTTATGGTTAACCCAGCGGATTTCGTCAGCCTTTGTGCCTGGAGGTGGGTGGCAATTTGTGCTGGCCGGGGCGAACTGGGGGGCCGGGGGCGGCGTACTGATAGCCAAAGGCGCTGGCATTGCGCGCAGACCGAGCCGTGAGGAACGCAATGGTATCAACCGAATCGACGAACGAGGTGGTTATCGAGACTCGGAACTTGACCAAGGTCTATCGGGACTTTTGGGGCCGGCAGAAGGTACGGGCCTTGAAGGCGTTAGACCTGGAGATCCGCCGCGGCGAGGTCTTCGGGCTGTTGGGGCCCAACGGGTCGGGCAAGACGACCACCATCAAGCTCTTGCTCGGTCTGCTGTTTCCCACCAGCGGCCAGGCGTTGGTTTTCGGCCGAGACGCCACGGACGTGCGCAAGAACGAGCGGATCGGGTATTTGCCCGAGGAATCGTACTTGTACCGGTTCCTGAACGCCGAAGAGACGCTCGATTTTTACGGCCGGCTGTTCAACATGCCGCGGGCGGTGCGGCGGCAGCGCACGGCGCATTTGATCGAGATGGTGGGGTTGGAGTGGGCCAAGCGACGCCAGTTGAAAGAGTACTCGAAGGGGATGCAGCGGCGGATCGGGTTGGCCCAAGCGTTGATCAACGACCCGGAGCTGATCCTGCTGGACGAGCCGACCACGGGGCTGGACCCCATCGGTACCCGGGAGATGAAGGACTTGATCCTGAAGCTCAAGGAGCAGGGCAAGACGGTGGTGATGTGCAGCCATTTGCTGGCGGACGTCCAGGACGTGTGCGATCGGATCGGGATCTTGTACCAGGGTGAGCTGAAGGAGCTGGGACGGGTGGACAGTCTACTGAAGGTCCGCGAGATGACCGAGATCCGGGCCACGGGGCTTTCGAGGGAAACGGAGGCGGAAGTGCGGGCAGCCATCGAGCGGAACGGGGGCCGGGTGGTCTCCTGGGGCAATCCGACGACGACCTTGGAGGAGTTGTTCTTGAAGATCATAGAGCAAAGCGAGGCGCATCCGGGACAGCGTGTGCGGGGAGGGGCTGACGATGGTCGTTGAAAAACCGGTACCCGAGTTTTGGGCCTGGCTCCCTTGGGCCCTTTTGAATTGGGGCCTCACTGTCGTCATCCTGGCCATGGTTGCCGTGGGCCTGGGGTTTCTGGGGGCCACGTTGCGTTACGGGCCCCGGGTGGCTTGGCAGAAGGTGCTGCGGCTGTTGCGGGCCATCCCCGAGGACCTCTTGTACACCTCGCCGCGACGCTTGTGGGCGCTGACCCGCCTGGCCGTCAAGGAGGCCGTTCGACGGCGGGTGGTCGTCGGTTTCGCTGTGTTCATTGTGGTGTTGTTGTTCGCCGGGTGGTTCTTGGACCCCACCAGCGAGCACCCGGCGCAGCTCTACCTGAGTTTCGTATTGGACGCCACGGGTTACCTGGTGCTGCTCATGGCCCTGTTCCTCAGCGCTTTGAGCCTGCCCAGCGATATCCGCTATCGGACGATCCACACGGTGGTCACCAAGCCGGTGCGGCCCACGGAAATCGTGCTGGGGCGGATCTTCGGGTTCACCCTGGTCGGCACCGTTCTCCTGTTGGTCATGGCGCCGATAAGCTACGCCTTTGTGCTCCGCGGATTGGCCCATACCCATACGTTGTCGGCCGAGGACCTCAGCCCGGTGGACGCCGAGCAGACCGCTTCGGATGCGCAGGCCAAGGTGGGCTACACCGATCGGGTGCGCGGACACCGGCATCGCGTCCAGGTGGAACCGGTCGCCCGGCGTGGTCCGACTGAAGTGGTGCGCGACCATTGGCACGAATGGACGGTGGATCGATCGGGGGGCGAGACGCGATACCGGCTCAGCGGTCCTCGGGGAATGCTCCAAGCCCGCGTGCCGGTGTACGGCAAGCTACGGTTCCGCGACACGAAGGGTTTCGACATCGACAAAGGGATCGACGTGGGCGACGAGTGGACCTACCGGACGTACATCCAGGGCGCTACGGAGGCCGCTTCGGTGTGGACATTCCAGGGGGTCACCGAGGATCGTTTTCCGGAAGGTCTGCCTGTGGAAATGACGCTGGGTGTGTTCCGCACCCACAAGGGGAAGATCGAGCGAGAGGTGCTGGGGGCCCTTTCGGTGCGCAACCCCAGGACAGGGCTGACGGTGGAAGTGGAGATCTTCGAGTCGAAGGAGTTCTCCGTCAAGCAGATCTGGATACCGCGGAAGATCACCGAGTTTTCGGGGGCCGAGGTGATTCCTCGGCGACAGAGGTTGATTGATGGTTCCGTGGACATTACGCCGCCGCCGGAGCGGATGAACCCGGAGCTGGCCAACAGAGACGAGTTCGATCTGTTCGAAGACCTGGTGGACGACGGCACCGTGGAGATCTGGCTTCAGTGCCTCGAGGGGGGCCAGTATTTCGGGGCGGCCCAGGCCGACTTGTATCTCCGGGCGGCCGATGCTCCCTTCGTGCTCAACTTCTTGAAAGGATATGTGGGCATTTGGCTGCAGATGGTGTTGGTGATCGCCTTCGGGGTGATGTTCAGCACGCTGGTCAGTGCCCCCGTGGCTCTGGTGGCGCAGGGCGGGGTCATGCTGCTCGGGTTCTTCAAAGACTTCATGGTGCAGCTGGGGCGGGGCGAGTTGATCGGGGGTGGTCCGTCGGAGGCCCTGGTACGACTCGTGAAGCAGGAGAACCTGGTCATCCAGTTGAATCCGGGCCTGGGGACCAAGCTGGTGAAGATGTTTGACACGGTGGCCGAATTGTTCATCCGGGCCATGGCCGCGCTGTTGCCGCCGTTGTCCGATTTCAGTTTTGTGGCCTATGTGGCGGACGGATACAACATATCGGCCAACTTGCTGGCCGTCCGGACCCTGACGGCCCTCGCCTTCCTCATCCCTGTGGCCCTGTTCGGGTATTTGTTCCTGAAGACCCGCGAGGTGGCACAATGAGTCCGCGCGCTTCCTTTTACCGTAAGATTATCTACCTGGCGGCCGTTTCCCTGCTTCTGGCCGTGCTCTATCCGGTGAGCCATCCGTCGACCAGCGGCGGGGACCCCGGTGGCGTGCTGGCCCAGGTCCGCCACGATCACCAGCTCACCGAAGCCCAGCTGGGCGATATCGACCCGACGGGCGAAACGATCAAACTGGCCACCTTCGGCTTGCGAGGCGTAGCCGCCAACATCCTTTGGACCAAGGCGTTCAACTACAAAAAGAAGAAAGACTGGACCAAGCTTTCCGCCACGCTCCAGCAGATCATCAAGCTCCAGCCCCACTTCCTGGTCGTGTGGCGGTTCCAGGCCCATAACCTTTCCTACAACGTGTCGGCGGAATTCGACGATTACCGCCAGCGGTTCCTCTGGGTCATCAAGGGGATCGAATTCCTCAAGCAGGGGGTCCGTTACAACGAACGCGAGCCGCGGCTCTATTCGGACATCGGCTGGTTCACGTCGCAGAAGATCGGCCGCGCCGACGAGCACAAGCAGTTCCGCGTGCTGTTCCGCGACCCCGAAGACTTCTACGGCGTGTTCGCCCAGGACCCGGTCTACCCGCCCAGCGCCCGTCCCATGGAGTTCCGCGACAACTGGCTGGTGGGCAAAGATTGGTACGCCCGGGCCGAAGAGGTGGCCGAACGGGAACATGTGCCGGTCAGCGAGATTCTGTTCTATTCGCACCGCCCCAAATGTCAGATGAACTATGCAGAGGCCCTTGAAGAGGACGGCGTGTTCAAGGAAAAGGCCCGCCAAGCCTGGTCGCGCGCGGAGCGTGAATGGAACGAGTACGGGAACCGGGAGCTGACGGTCGGTCGCGGCCAAGTGATCCGGTTGAACGACTTCGAGCAATATGCGGCCGATGTGGCCAAGTACCGCGAACAGCTGGAGGCAATGGCCCCGGGGCTGCGAAAGAAGCTCCAGGAGGAGAAACGCGCGCGCCTGAGCAAGGCGGAGCGTGAAGCCCTGGACACACCGCCTGAGAAGCGCACCCAGGCCCAATGGCAGCTGGCCGGCGAAGCGGAAGCCAAGCTGGTGGTCGATCACCGGGAGGTGGCCCAGCGGGTCACGGGCAGCAAGCGCCGCCAAGCCTTGGAGCTGGCCCAGAAACTACGCACCGCCGAACGTTTGGGTGCCCGCATCGAAGGTTACCGTAGCATCGTCGCCTTTCCCTGGTGGCGGATGCACGCCCAGGTGGAACAGACCCCCGAGGCGTTGGCCGCCCGAGAACTGATTTACGAGGCCGACGAAGCTTACCGCCTGGGTGACCTGGTCACGGCCAAGGCCAAATACGACGCCGGACTGGAGAAGTGGCGCGAAGTGCTGGACAACCCCCGGTTCCCCACGCTGGTGGGCGACGGACAATACGGCCGCGAACTGCGGGAACTGATCGGCAAATACCAGCGAGTGCTGGACAAACGGGATGAACCGTTCCCGGAGGATTTCATCCTCCAGGACATCATCGACCGCCACGGCGAACCCATCGAGCCGTAGCCGGGCGAGCCGGCATGGAACGCATCCATTCGATCGACGATCCCCGGGTGGCCCCCTATCGCAATCTGCCTGACCGCACGCTGCGCGGCCAAAGCCTCTTCATCACCGAAGGACGACTGGTCACGCTGCGACTGCTGGATAGCCCGTACCAGGCCGAATCGGTCTTCTGCGCCGAGCGGTTCGCCCAGCAGTTCAGGGACCGCCTGGATGCCGATGTGCCGCTCTATGTGGCCGAGGAGGCGCTGTTGGCCCAGGTGGTGGGCTTCAAGTTTCACCTGGGTGTGCTGGCCGTGGGCCGGCGCCCTGAACCACAAACGCTGGAAGGGCTGATGGCCAGCCTGGCCCGCTCGCAGCGACTCAACCTGGTCGTGGGCCCACAGATCACCAAGCCCGAAAACCTGGGACTCGTTTTCCGCTCAGCCGCAGCCCTCGGGGCGGACGCCCTCGCGCTGGGGCGGCGGTCCTGCGATCCCTTCGGTCGACGCTGTCTGCGTGTCTCCATGGGGGCCTCGCTGCAGCTGCCTTTTTGCATCCTGGACGATGTGCCCAAGGCATTGGACCAGCTCCATCGCCGCTGGCAGTTCCACGTGGCGGCCGCCGTAGCCGATTCCAACGCCACCCCGATCCACTCGGTCCATTGGCCGCCCCGTACGGCCCTCCTGGTAGGCAACGAATACGAGGGACTGCCCCGCGATTGCCTCCAGCGATGCCAGAGCCGCATCACCATCCCCATGGAGCCGGCTGTCGATTCCCTCAACCTCGGGGTAGCCGCCGGGATCTTCCTCTACGAAATGACGCGGTATCGCCGGCCATGCCGTCCACACCTCCGGGGCCAAGCGGCGGGCACGTAGGGGGCCGCGGGGGAGGTTTTCTGGCCGAGTGATCGACCCGCTCCGAGGCCCGTTCGGAAAATCCCTGGCGCCTGTACGCTGAGGACGCCGCCGGAAACCTCTTGCGATCGCCTCTCGGCTGGGCGAGGATAGAAAAAGAGGGTGGCGGGCGGTGGTCGAGGCGGCCCCGCCGGGCCACCGAAGGCGTCCGGCCGCCCGGACGTCGGACAAGCCGGTTCGCCGCCCAACGCCCGCCGGTCCAAGTCAGACAGGGGTCCGCACGATGAGCCGAGAAACCGTGGGTCGCCCCATGGAAATCCTCCTGGTCGAAGACGACCTGGAGGATGCGCGGATGACCATGGATGCCCTCAAAGAAGGCAATATCCCCTGTCGCGTCAGCCTGGTGCGCGACGGGGACGAAGCGCTGGAGTTCCTCCAGCGCCGGGGGATCTACGGCCAAGCACCCCGGCCCGACCTGGTGCTCCTGGACATGGAACTGCCGAAGATGAGCGGCCGGGAGGTACTGGCCGAAATCCGCGGCAACCCAGCGCTGGAGCGGATGCCCGTGGTGGTCCTCACCGCTTCGGCAGTCCACAAGGCGGTTCTGGAAGGCCAAAAGTTGCACGTCGACGGGTATATGACCAAGCCGGTGAGCTTCGAGCAGTTCGTCGGCGTGGTCAAAGCGCTGCGTCGTTCGCTGTTGGACGAAGTGATCCTCCCGCCGTTGGATTGATCACCCCGTCGTGGCCGGCGCTGCCCCGCGCCCGGATCATTCGGGGATGCGCAGGGTCACATCGAGGCTCCTGTCCGGCGCGACCAGGAAGTTGGTGGCCGTGTAAGGCAGGGCCAGTGGGCCGTCGAGGTTCCTACCTGCGATGCGAACCAAGGTGACCGAATCGGCGGGCAACACCAGTTCAGCCGGACCCAGCTGGCCGCGGTTCTCCAGGCGGATATCCACGGCCGACCCGTTGGCCATCTTCACCCAGAGGGCGTTGTTGGTCCGCAAGTGCGGCGGCTCGACCTCCAAACTGGCATAGAACAGCGGCTCGATCCACTCCCGCCGCCCGATGATCCGATCCTGTAACCAGACCGCCGTGCGACCTGCCTTGAGCGCCGCTTTCAGCCCGTCCAACGTCCGCTCGGTGACGAACACCAAGGTCATCGTCCGATGATCGGCCGCCGTGTTGCGCAGACGCAGGTCGGGGCCGTGGATGTCCGAGTTGCCCATCATGGTCAGCTGCTTTTCCAAACACCATCGGTGGGCCTCTGGGTAGTACGTCTCCCCGTTGGCCACTTCGATCCCGTGCAGCCAGCCCTTTTCGTACAGCTGCGTGTGTACGTCCGTCCAGCGCCCCAACTCCGGGCCCTTCCAACCCGGATGGTTCCAGAAAACGAAGGCGCCCTGGTCATTGGCCCGCTTGATAACATCCACCAGATCGTCCGTCTCCAGCGGGTCGACGTTCTCCAGAAAAATGGCATTGAAATGCCCCGGCGGAGTGTCGCGGGTGATCTCGGCTCCTCGGGCCAAAAGCACACCGCATTGCCTCGCCCGGCCCACGGCCAATTCGTACGAACGATTGTGCCGTGTGGGCACGTCTTCCTCGTGCGGTTGATACTCGATGTGGTCCGTCACGGCTATGGCATCCAGCCCCACCCGCCACGCCTCGTCCACACGTACCGGCGGCCAAACGCTGCCGTCGGAGAACACGGTGTGCATGTGGAAATCGCACTTCAGCGTTTCGTACCCAGGAATGGCCGGAAAAGGAAGCTCATGTCGAACCTGCCCATCGACACCCCCAGCAAGACACACCCACAAGATCACACACCACAGCCACAACAACCGTCTCATGCTCGATACCTCTCTACCAGCGTTCTTCCGCCGAAATGACCCGCCGGACGCGGCCCCCGGCCATCCCCGGAACTGCCTCGCACCACAGCACCAGCACACCGAAGACGACCATCGAGCCAACTGTCCATCCGGCGCCGCAAAAGTGCCGATTCTACTGGGGCCGCACAGGACTCACAAGGCTGCGATCCCGATGGGAAGGGAAGCTGCCTGAGGGGAATCCATGGCGCCGCCCAGCGGCATCCCCGCAGAACACCGCGGACGCGCCCGCCCGGGAGCCCCGTCCCGCCCGACACTTCACTTTACACCCGCCCGCGCTACAATTGGCCGGACCAGACGGAGCAGTGCCCGCCAGTCGGCACTGCGTTGTGTCTTTCGGCTTTTTTGAAGAGGATGGGAAGATGACCCGAACTGTGGTGACTGCCGCCGTGTTGGCCGCTGTGTTGGCTGTTGGTTCCTCGGCCTTGGCTCATTGCCAGATCCCTTGTGGGATCTACGATGATCCGGCTCGGTTCGCCGAGCTGGAAGAACACGTGACGACGATCGAAAAGTCGATGAACCAGATCAACGAGCTGTCCAAGGGCGGCCAGAAGAACTACAACCAGATCGTCCGCTGGGTGGTGAACAAAGAAGTCCACGCCGACAAGTTCACGGAGATTGTGACCTATTATTTTCTGACCCAACGGATCAAGCCTGCCGACCCCTCCGATCGGGCGGCTACGGCCAAATACCTCAGAGAGCTGCGACTGCTCCACGAGATGATGGTTCACGCCATGAAGGCCAAGCAGACGACGGACCTGGAGCATTGTCGGGCCTTGCGCGGGTTGATCCACAAATTCCGGGCCAGTTATTTGGGTGAAGCGGCGCAAACGGGCGCTGCCGCCTCCCATTCCGTCTCGGTTCGCCGCCCCGAGGCCTGTCAGGCCCAGGCTTCGGCCCACAAGCACGGGGGAGCCCCTCACAGCCACTGAGCGGCGCGCCCCATTCTGTTTCGAGCGATGTGACGGCATTCCCGCTGTGGGAGAGGGTGTTCGCTGCGTCAAGCCCCGCACCAACTCCCGAGATGCTCTGTGACTGGTGACATTCGCCGTGTGGGAGAAGAGGTGGGCGTTCCGTGGTCTCGTGCTGCTGCTTGCTTGCAGCCAACCCGGGGCCGACCCGCGATAATGCCCATACGGAGCGCGGGGGTCGAGCGCGGGATTCAGATCTAGTTTTTCCACGACCAACGACCACTGGCGCTGTGGCCGGTCTCCCGACCGCGCCACGACCACGACCGAAGGTCTCCCTACGAGTGGGAGCGCGGGGGTCAGATCTAGTTTTTCTTTTCTTGGCGTTGTCCCTGTCACCTTCGGGTCCTCCGCAGTGGCACCCTACCGCTACTATCTCAAAATGGCGCTGTGGTCAGTCTCCCGACCGCGCCACGACCACCGAGCACTGGCGCTGTGGCCGGTCTCTCGACCGCGCCACGACCTACGACCACTGGCGCTGTGGCCGGTCTCCCGACCGCGCCACGACCAACGACCACTGGCGCTGTGGCCGGTCTCCCGACCGCGCCACGACCA
>DQVB01000006.1 GCA_015661985.1 Planctomycetota bacterium
AATAGGGGATCCGGTCGCCTGGTTCGCACGCTTCACCCGCGGCGAGCCCTCGGGCGGCGAGGCGGCCAGCTCGGGCTCAAAAGGTGGTCGTGGGGGTGGGGCCGACGCGCATGCCCAGCCGGAGGCCGTACTCTCGCAGCTTCTCGCGCACCTCGTTCAGCGTGGTTTCTCCGAAGTTGCGCACCTCCAGGAGCTGGTCTTCGGTGCGGGAGACCAGGTCACGAACCGTCTTGATGTCTTCCGATTCCAGGCAATTGGTGGCTCGCACCGACAGGTTCAGATCCGTGATGGGCATGCTCAACTTGGCCTCCAGCATGGGATCCGAGCCGCCGAGGGCCACGGCTCGCATCTCCGAATGGATCTGGGGCCCCAATTCGCTGTACTGCACGAAGGGATTGAGGTGTTTGCGGAGGATCTTGGCGGCTTCCACCAGGGCCATCTCGGGGGTGACCGACCCGTTGGTCCAGATCTCCATGGTCAGTTTGTCATAGTTGGTCTTCTGGCCCACGCGGGTCTCTTCCACTTCGTAGCGGACTCGCGTCACGGGGCTGAAGGCGGCATCGACGGGGATCACCCCGATCTCGTGGTCTTGCTGCACGTGCTCGCTGGCCGGCACGTACCCGCGGCCGTTTTCGACCACCATTTCCATCACGAAGGGGACATCATCGGTGAGGGTGGCGATGACGTGATTGGGGTTGACCACCTCCACCGTCTTGTCCGTCTCGATGTCCGCGCCGGTCACCACCCCGCGCGTCTCTTTCTCGATGCGCAGCACGCGCGTCTGATCGCTGTGGTTCTTGACCACCAGGGACTTGACATTCAGCACGATGTCCGTGACGTCCTCAACGACACCCGGCAGGGTGGTGTATTCGTGCTGGGCGCCTTGCAGTTTGATGCGCGTCACGGCGCTGCCCTGGAGGCTGGAGAGCATGATGCGGCGGAGGCTGTTGCCAATGGTCACGCCGAAGCCGCGCTCGAACGGCTCGGCGAAGAATTTGCCGTACGTCGGGGACAGCGTCTCCCGCTCGCACGTCACCTGGCTGGGCAACTCAAGTCCGCGCCATCGAATTCGCATGGGAGGTCTCCGCTGAATGCGTACCGGATGGATACCAGTCGGCCGGGGCTACTTGGAGCAGAGCTCCACGATCAATTGAGGCTGCACGGGGATGGATACATCCTCCATTTCGGGGAGCCGGAGCACGTGGCCTTCCGGTTCGGGGCCATCGGTGCGACTGAGGAACTCGGGTACCTCGCGCTGGCACTCGGCCAGGCTGGCCTCGACCGCCTTGCGGCTCTTCGGGCGATTGCGCACGCCGATCACGTCCCCCGGGCGGACCAGGTAACTGGGGATATCCACCCGGCGACCGTTGACGGTGATGTGCCCGTGGCTGACCAGCTGGCGGGCGTGGGCCCGCGAAAGCCCAAAGCCCAGACGATACACGACGTTGTCCAGCCGCCGTTCCAGAAGGCTCAGCAACACGTTGCCCGTGTTGCCCTTGGCCCGATCGGCCTTCTCGAAATAGCGGCGGAACTGGGCCTCCAGCACTCCGTAATAGTGCTTCACCTTCTGCTTCTCACGCAGATGGATGGCGTATTCGGTCGGTTTGCTCCGCCGGAAGGTATGCATCCCCGGTGGGTTCTGACGCCTCTCGAAGGCACACCGGTCCGTGTCGCAACGCGTGCCCTTCAAAAAGAGCTTGACCCCGTTGCGGCGACACAGACGGCATACAGGTCCGATATTCCGAGCCATACTCGACTCCCGTGTTCACACGAATGCTTCCACCGCGTCGGGCGACCCTCACACCCGGCGGCGCTTCTTGGGCCGGCAGCCGTTGTGGGGTAGCGGCGTGACGTCCTCAATCGACTTGATCGTCAGCCCCGCAGCCTGCAGGGCTGTGATCGCACTCTCCCGGCCGCTGCCCGGCCCTTTCACCTTCACCTCCACCTCCTTGACCCCGAACTTCATGGCCTTCTCCGCCGCCTGCTGGGCGGCCATCTGGCCAGCAAAGGGCGTACTCTTGCGGCTGCCCTTGAAGCCACATGTGCCTGAACTGGCCCAGCAGAGCGTGTCGCCCTTCGTGTCGGTGATCGTCACTGTGGTGTTGTTGAACGTGGCTTTGATGTGGGCAACACCCAGCGTCACGTGGCGCCGGGATTTGCGTCGTTTGGATTTGGCCACCGTCTGTTCTCCCGCCTCTTGCCCCTAGGACTCCCTTTCGCCTAACGCGGCCTACGGCCGCAACCAAGTGGGACGGATTGCCAATCCGTCCTACCCTCATCTGCGCGCCGCGGGCCCCTCATGACGCGCTACGACTCTCGTTCGCCCGGCAATGCACCCAGGCCGCTCAACGCAGGTCCTTCACCCCCTTCTTGCCCGCCACGGTCTTCTTGGGTCCCTTGCGGGTCCGGGCGTTGGTCCGGGTGCGCTGGCCCCGCACGGGCAACCCGCGGCGATGCCGCAGCCCCCGGTAACAGCCGATATCCCGCAGGCGGGCAATGTTCTGGGCCACCTGGCGGCGCAGCTGCCCTTCGACCACGTGGTCCTTGTCCAACAACTTGGCCAGCCGGCCCAGCTCGTCCTCGCGAAGGTCCCGTGCCCTGACCTGAGGGTCCACCCCGGCCTTGTGACACAACTCCCGCGCCGTCGTGGGGCCCACGCCGTGAATGTATGTGAGAGCCACCACCGTGGGGCGGTGGCCCGGTATGTCAACACCCAATAACCGTGGCATAGATTTCCTCCGAATGGTGCTGCACTGCCAACCAGAAATTCTGCCCCCTCACCCCTGACGCTGCTTATGCCGGGGATTGCTGCAAACCACGTACACCCTGCCCCGACGCCGCACGATCTTGCAGTGCTCACAAATCCGCTTCACACTGGCGCGTACCTTCATCGTCCCTGGATCCTCCGCTCGCGAGTCGGCAAAGTCCTTAAGTATATCAGTTTTGCGCCCAGCGGTTCAAGGGGGCGCCAAGAAGCTCGAAGCTCCCCCTTATGGGCGATACGTTTGGGGAACGCAAGTAGCCTTCATGGGTGGTATACGTGGATTTCATGA
>DQVB01000464.1 GCA_015661985.1 Planctomycetota bacterium
CACCGTACAGGCCGCAAAACTCCTCGATCCGCCGCAAGGCGCTTCCCCAAGGCTCCGGTAGATGCCCCTCGCGGGCACGGAATCGGCCGAACTGTTTCGCCTCCCGCGCCGAGCGCCGATGCCGCTCGTAAAGCAGCACCACCCCCACGGCAGCCACGGCCAGAATCGCGTGCTGCACCCAGCCCCGTTCATAGATGAAAGAAAACAGCCTGCTTTCATGGGACAACAGGCACAGCATGGCTGTGTGAGCCGCTGCCAACACCGCTCCGGACGCCAACAGGATTCGTGCTTTTTGCCACATTTGCGATTCCCCAATCGCCGTTGACCACTGGCACTTGTCTGTACCTTGCAAGCCCGCGCCGGGCCTCTGGAGTAATAACGCCGCAGCGTCACACGAAAAAGGGACGGACAGAACCTCTTCAAAAACCTCCTTCTCTTCACTGACCCGCCCCGGGCCTCTGTAGGTAATAACGCTGCAGCGTCACACGAGAGAGCAAAGAACAGGACGTCATTGTCTTCTTGAGGGCCCCGGGCCGGGCCTCTGGAGTGATAACGCCCGGGTGTCAGGCGACTTTTGCCGTCTTTTCAAGACCCGGGGCAAGGCAACGGCTCAAGGCGAGCCGTTGCCGTAACCTCCTGTGCCACAATCGGTTGCGACCGCCCCTCTCGGCAAATGGCAAAACTTGAGCTCAGAGGTAGAGAAAGAGGCACAACGGCCAATTTCTGCCACCGACGACCCGCAGAGGATTTGCCAAACAGGGGATCGGTAAGGGGCTGACGACCGCCGCCGATGCCGCGCTGCGGAGACCAGCCACGACAGCAGTGTTGCGACAACCTCTACGCGGCACGAGCGGCGCCGGGCTGCGCGTGCCGGCGCTTGACAGACGGCAAATAGGGGGTATCCTAGTGGTCAGGCAACTCGCATTTGGTGTAGCCAGGGTCGCCAGAGTGTGGCCGAACCAGTCGGAATTTGCCCTGCATTGCGCCCAATTCGGCAGACTCTGACAAGCTCGGCTACGGCTGGTGTGGGTGCCGTTCGCACCGAAGGCAGGAAGGATTTTTCGAGGCTGGAAGCCTCCTCAAGAGCGAGGGAGGCACAATGAGCTGCTTTCAAGCCCCTTCCGATTCGCGATCCATCTCCACCAGCATCTTGGAGGGCGTCAAGCGGAATGATGATGTGGCCTGGCGCCGGCTGACGTCCTTGTGGACGGCTGCCGTCTACAACTGGTGCCGCAAGGAGGGGCTGCAGCCCACAGACGCCAACGACGCGGTGCAGACGGTCTTCATCAGGGTGCACGGCGCGATTGGCCGTTTTCGTCGAGGCTGTTTCAGGGCGTGGATATGGAGGATTACGGCGAGCGTGATTGCGGATTTCCGCCGCGCCCAAGCCAAGCTCCCAGCGGCACGCGGCGGAAGCGGCAGTTGGGTCGCGAAAGTGCCCGACGAAGTCGTTTCGGACGACGATTCCCGTTCCGATTCGCAAGACGATGCCGGTCCGGATCCCGATCCCGCGACGACGAGGCGGATTATTGTGCGTCGCGCGATGAAACTCGTGCGCCAGAGTGGACAGTTCGAGAAAAACACGATTGAAGCCTTTTGGAAGACGGCGGTCGAGCAGCGCCCGACGAAAGAGGTGGCGCAGGAGCTTGGGTTGAGCGAAGGGGCGGTGCGCACGGCGCGGTACCGCGTGCGCAAGTATCTGCGGGAACTGCTGGAAGGCCAGCTTTAAGACCCACCCTCCTGGGCGCAACAACTCCGGCGGCAGAACCGTGCTCCTTTGCGCCCGCCGGCATGCTCGGCCAGGGCGGAGACGCTACACATCAATCGGGCGGAATCGCCTGGAAACACGAAGGGCGAGCCAGGGACGTAAGCCGTTACCGGCAGAGGGTTCCGGCCAGCCCCAACGGCGACCCTAGCAAGGTATTTAGGCCCGCGGCATGCATTCGTCCGCGGCAGATATGACGAAAATTGCACCGGCTGGCGGCGGCTCGTGTGACACGCCCACGTTCTTATTATGGGCTGAGGCGGCTGAGCGCGTGCGCCCATCCGTCGCGATGCGCACGGTGCCGGCCGCTTCGTACGTCAGCCTTTCCAGGCTGACCCTGCTCAGCGATAGCCTTTGTCTCAATACGCGTCGCACCAGCCTCCTCGTTGTGGGCCGTCCGAAGCGAATCGGATTGGTTCGACGGGCAAAGGCAAACCAGAGGCTTGCCCTGCGTTTTGAGAAACCGTGTCGGGAACGGGTCAAAAGCCCGGGAGGAAACCATGAGCGGACGCTCCTGCCCCATAAGGGACCAAATCGAAGCCTATGCACAGGGAACGCTCGACGAGAAGCAGGCGGCCGAAATCGACGCCCACCTGGAAACCTGCCACCACTGTCAGGCCGCGCTCGAGGAACTGGATCCGGCCAGCGCCGAAGCCGTCAAGATTCTGCGCAGCGATGCCCCGGAGCCTGTTTACGTTGCCGAAGCAGAATGCCAAAGCGCGTTGAACCGCGCCAGGAAACTGCCGTGGGACCTTCTGGGCGTCTTCGAGCCGGCAAACGGCGAAGATAACGAACCGGAGGATGCAGAACAGGAACCGAGCGTCGCCTCGGGGCCTGAAGAGCCTGGAGGCCCTTGGCCGCAAGTGCGAGGGCCCTACGTCTTCATCAGACGGATCGGCGGCAACCTGGGCGTGGTCTACAAAGCGTACCATCGGGAGTTGAGACGCTTCGAGGCGCTGAAAAAGCTGTCCAACGAACTGGCCGACAGCCAATCCGCAGCCAAACGGTTCGACCGCGAGATTGCCGCCGCCGGCAGCCTCACGCATCCGAACATCGTACAGGCTTACGGCACGCCCCGCATCGCTGGAGAACGCTTCCTGGCCATGGAATATGTGGACGGGATCGACCTGGAAAAGCTCGTGCGCGAGCGCGGCCCGCTGCCGGTCCCCGAAGCTTGCGAGCTGGTGCGCCAAGCCGCCACGGCCCTTCAGGCGGTCTGCCAGCATGGCCTGGTCCACCGCGATGTCAAGCCGGCCAACCTGATGGTCACACGCACCGGTCAGGTGAAGCTGCTGGACCTGGGCCTCGCACGCGTGCGCATGGCCGCGTCTGCTGCTGCCGACGGTGCGACCACCGGCGCCAACGTCGTCGTCGGTACCGCTGACTACTTGGCCCCCGAACAGATCGAGGACAGCCGCAGCGTCGACATCCGAGCCGATATCTACAGCCTCGGCTGCACCTTCTACAAACTGCTTGCCGGCCGGGCACCCTTCCAGACACCTGAGACGCCCAGCGGGGTCGACAAGATGTTCGCCCATTTGACCAAACGCGTGCCTTCGATCAGGAAGCTGCGCCCCGATGTGCCCAAAACCCTGGCCGCGATCCTGCAACGCATGCTCGCCAAGCACCCGGCCGACCGATACGATACACCCGAGCAGGTCGCCTCGCACCTCGAACCCTTCGCACAGGGTTCCGACCTGCCGCTGTGGCTCAACGCCCCACGCGCCGAGCCGACCCAGGCCCCCGCCCAACCGCCCCCGAGCACGCGCTGGTTCTGGGAACTGCTGGGGGCGGCCGCGCTGCTGTTGCTCCTGGCCTTGTTTGTCGGCCGTTCGGCGATCTCTCGCATCGGCTTGTTCGCAGGCCCCGAACCGGGGCCAATCGCCGGCGACGCCCATGCAACCGAAACGCCCTCGGGCGGGCCGACCGCCGGGCCCGAAGAAACCGCGCCGCCCGAAAGCACTGCCCCCCCGTCCGGGCCGCCCACTAAGTCGGCACCATCCGACAGCGCGCCGAGTCATCCGGCTGTAGCGACCGCCAAGAGCAAGCCCGCGCACGAACCACCACCGCCGCCAGCCAAAGACCAGCAGGATCAGGATAGCGACACCGGCGCCACGTCGCCGTTCGACCTGCGCATCGAACTGAGCCATCCCGACGGCATCTACCACGGCCCGCCGGCCGGACCAGACCGCAAGGGCGAGCTGATCCACGTCACGGTCACCTCCGAACGCGCCGGCTTCCTCTATCTACTCGCCTGCCAGGCGGACGGGACGGTGGTGTGCTTGTTGCCCAACGCGGAACGCCCGGACAACAAGATCGCTGCGGGCCGGCCTTTGACCCTTCCTGATCCGGAAGACCGGTTCGAGTTCCGCGCCAAGGCGCCTTACGGCACCGTGACGATCATTGTTCTGGTC
>DQVB01000002.1 GCA_015661985.1 Planctomycetota bacterium
GCCGCTCGGCTCGGCAGCGCCGCCGCCTACGCCGTGGCCGTCCGCTGGTCGCAGCGCTGCTGGCGCAGCCGCACCTTTTCTTTGATCCGCTGGATGTGGCCGCGGCCCAGCGCTTTGACTTCGCAGCCCAGTTCGAAATAGGTCTGGATCTGGTCGTCCCCGAGGATGCCGAAGCAATCGATGACGGCCAGGGGGCCCCCGGCCCAGCGGACCACGTCGTGGGGATCAAGGCCGTGGTACGGCTGGTGGGGCACGGCCAGGATGACGGCTTCGGCGCCCTTCAGTGCCTTGGACAGATCGTGTTGAACGCGGATCTTGGACAGCTCTTCCTGGTTGCGGAAGAAGCGAGCCCACGAGCGGCCGGGCGCGGGATAGGTGTCTTGTTTTTCCAGTTCGTACCAGTGTTCCACGTAGGGATCATGGACGCGCATCTCGGCGCCCATTTCGGTCAGTTTGCGGACAACCAATTCGGATCCGCTGTAGCGGGTGTCGCCCACGTCCTGGCGGTAACTCGCCCCACAGATGAGCACCTCGGCGCCGGCGATGTATCGCCCCATGTTGCGCAGCGCATCGCGGGTCAGTTCCGCCACGTGCAGAGCCCGCGTGTCGTTGATGTCCACGGCCGTGGGGCTGATCTTGAACACGCTGTCGCCATCTTGAAAGCCGAGGATATGTTTGTAGGCCCAATAGCCGAGACCCGCGTCCTTGGGCAAGCAATAGCCGCCGATGCCCGGTCCGGGGAAGATGATGTTGCTGTGGGTAGGCCGTACCTTGATGGCTTCGATCACTTTGATCAAATCCACGCCGTTGCGTTCAGCAAACAGGCTCCATTCGTTGAGGAAAGCCAAGATCGTAGCCCGATAGCTGTTTTCCACGATCTTGGTGGTCTCCGATTCGATGGGCCGGTCCATGACCGTCAGAGGATACTCCTCCGTGTTGATCACTTCGTGGAGGAATTTCTCCACGCGCCGCCGGGCCTCTTCGGTGCACCCTGAACAGACGCGCCAGAAGTCGCGGATCGAAGCGACGTACTCGCGGCCCGGCATGACCCGTTCGAAGCTATGGGCCAAAAGTGGATCGGAGGTGATCCCCCTCGCCGCAAAGGCTTTGCGCATGATCGGCCAGGCCACAAACTCCGTGGTCCCCGGCGCCACAGTCGTTTCGATCAGTGTCAGGCAGTGCGGTTGGATCTTCTGGCCGATCGTGCGCATGGTCGCTTCCAGGGCAGACATCTCGGTCTCGCCGGAACGCATGTTTCCCAGTTCCGGTTTGGTGTAGTCGCACTGCACGTCAACCACCACGCAATCGGCCAGGCTGAGGCAGTCGCTGTTGTAGGTGGCCGTGAGCGTCCGCTTTTCTTTCACGCAGCGGGTGATCATCGGGGCCACTTCTGGGTCTTCCGCCTTCACCGGCGACTCGCCCCGCTGCATGAGCGGGATTTTCCAGAAGCTGCGCGTGCTGGGCCGCTGGCAGCCGATCACGAACTTGTTCGGCTTGCCCGTCTCCTTGTCCACCGTGTCGGCGATGATGGCGGCCATGACCGCACCGACAAAGCCGATGCCCATGACGACCACGATCTCCTGGTCCTGGACGCGGGCCTCCTGGACCAATTGTTCCAGTCGCGCCATTTCGGCCGGATATTCCTCAGGACCGGGAATGGCGAATTTCTCTCCAGAGGGACTGACCGAATACTCTGGCATGGCGGTACACCATCGATCTGTTCAAGGAGGAAGGAAAAACAACCAGCCAACGGGCGGACGGCACGCGGGCCAGGCGGCCTGGCAGCCACCGCCAGCAGCCCTTTGACATGCCGTCCATCCAAATGTAGGTTGAAAACCGACGACCGGCCACCGCTATCGGGAGCGGAGCGTGGCAATGGTGGAGCAGCGGGGTGAGTTTGTCAAGACGAAAAGCGCCTGCCGATGAGTGGGACCCGGCCCAACGCGGTTTCCGCCTCCCAGCGTCCGGCCGGCGGCCGGCGCCGGAGGCGTTGCGCGGGATGCTTGGCTGTTGTGCTATCTTCCTTGTTTCTGGTCGCCCTCATGGCGTGGTGGTCGACGATTCGCATGCCCGGCAAGAGTTACCGAGGCCCTCTGCCGCCGGCTGACGAGCAGTTGGTGGCCTTGGCAGGCGAGCTGGAAGGCCACGTCAGCCACCTGGCCCAACGGATCGGTGAGCGGAACGTGTTGCGGGCCCCGCAAGCACTGGCTCGGGCGGCCGACTACATCGCCGCCGAGCTGGAGGCGGCCGGCTACCAAGTGGGCCGGCAGCCCTATACCGTGGGGGGCACGGTCTGCTACAACCTGGAAGCCGAACTTCCTGGCACCCAGCGGCCGGACCAGATCGTGCTGGTGGGTGCCCACTACGATTCCGTTATCGGTACGCCCGGCGCCAACGACAACGGCAGCGGAGTGGCCGCGTTGTTGGTCCTGGCCCGGCGCCTGGCTCGGGCTCCCCAGCCCCGAACGCTCCGCTTCGCGGCCTTCGCCAACGAAGAACCACCCTACTTCCAGACGGACAAGATGGGCTCATGGGTCTACGCGCGTCGCTGCGCCCAGCGGGGCGAACGGATCGTGGCCATGCTCAGCCTGGAAACGATCGGCTACTACAGCGAGGAGCCGGACAGCCAGCAGTACCCCGTGCCGTTCGGCCTGCTCTATCCCTCCACAGGAAATTTCATCGGCGTGGTGGGCAATGTCCGCTCGGGCCGCCTGGTCCGCCAGGTGGTCGGCGCCTTTCGCCGCGCGGAGAAGTTCCCCTGTGAAGGCGGCGCCATGCCGGCGGCCATCCCCGGGGTCGGGTTCTCCGATCACTGGTCCTTCTGGCAGTGCGGCTATCCGGCCGTGATGATCACCGATACGGCCATGTTCCGCTATCCTCACTACCACTTGCCCACCGACACGCCCGACAAGGTCGATTTCCAACGCACCGCACGAGTGGTCCGGGGCCTGGACGCCGTGCTGCGATCCTTGGCCCAAAGCGACCAGTGAGGGCTCCGGCCCAGCCCTTATCGGCCCACTGTCCGGTGCACGCCACGGCGCACGCGGTGGGGGCGCGGCAGGTGGGAGTTTTGTGCTCACCCAGGGCTGCGGTGAGGTACGCCCAAAAGGGCCGCCCTGCAATCAGCTCTCTGTCTGGGCCGATGGTTCGGCTTCTGTCGCCTCGCTCGCTGGCTTTGTTTCGGCCGGCGGCGGCTGTGCGGCTTCCCCTTGGTCTGCGGGCTCCTCGGCCGCCGGTTTCGCCTCGCCCTCGGTCGGTTCGGCTTCTGCCGGCGCGGCCTGAGCGGGTTGCGACTCGTTGGCCTCGGCCTCTGGTGCCGCCTCCTCGCTCGGCCCGCTGGCGAAGCGCTGGCGCAATCGCTTCAGCGCCTTGGCATTCTCTTCCTGCTGGAACGGATTGGCGTCAGGGTCCTGCGGTTGGGCGCCCGGCCTGCGGCCACGGCCGAACCGGCGGGGCAGCCCGATGGCCTCCAGTTGAGCCTTTTGCTCGTCCGTCAGTACGGCCAGGATCTTCTTCTCCGCGGCCTGGGCATCTTCGTCCGACATGCTCTCGGCCGCTTCAACCTCGGCCAGCGTTTCCAGCAGCGACTTGGCTTGCTCCTCGGACAGGGTGAAGCCAATCTGGCCGGTCAACAGTTCGATCTTGCGAACCAGACTGGTCAAATCGCGTTTGGGTCGCGGACCGAACATCCTACGGCCCGGCCCACCCATGCCCGGCATATCCATGCCCGGCATGCCGCCCCCCGGCTCGTCCACCGCTCCCTCCTCATCCTCATCCTCGTCCTCATCGACCTCGGGTGGCGCCATGGCGCCAGGTCCTTCGCCAGCGAGGGCCTCTGCGATCACCGTGTAGCCGGCCAGCCGGGCCAGGGCGTACGAGCCGACGCTGCCCAGCAGAATGCCCACGAGGCCGGAAAAGACCCAGACCGACACGGTCTTACCAGTGCGGTGCCGCTGCCAGATGATCACCGCCACCAGCAGCGTCAATAGGGCCACGATCAGCAGATAGGCTGGAATGGTATCGAAACCGAGCCTCCACATGACGAGTCCTCCTTCGAAACGCACAGCCGGGTGATGGGAATTCCGCCTCCGCCAAGGCGGAACATAACGGGCTCAGTTCGGACAGTTGCGGAACGCCACAAGTCACCGGCGGCCGGCGACCCTGGCGGGCACGGGCCACCCAGCCAGCCGCAATGCTCAGCCCCAACAGTATAGACGCACCTGGCTGGCCACACCAGCTTCTCACCCGCCCCTGGTAACCGACCGGCGCGAGCCTCCCGGGACGACCGCGCGGCGGCCCACGGCCCCAAACCTGGTCAACACCTTTTCCCCGCACCCTTTGCTTCCTCCCGGCCAACTCGCGACACCCCTCAAAGGAGCGTTCGTTGTGGATTGCCAAGCACTTGGGACCAGCGGTCCCTGGGGGCCGCCCCGGGTCGCTAGCACCCAGGGGGCCCGATTCCGTACAATCAGGCCCCAGCGGGAGTGAGCTCAGGGAGCTTGTCTTCTTTTGCAGGAGCCATTTTGCCCATGGAGACGCGTTGGGAAACCCAGCAGGAGGGGGCGTTCCATTACACGCCCGAGTTCGAGGATGCCTCCAAACCGTACGAGGGTCGTTGGCACCGGCTGGTGAGCACCACCAATTGGGAAAAGGGCCGGATTGTCAGCCAGTGGCGGCAGCGGTTGATCGACCTCGGCGCCCCGCGCCAGGCCTACAGCAACGAGGTTTGGAGCCGGAGGGTGGGCCACGTCAGCGCCCAACATGTGGGTCGACTGCGACGCGTCTTCGAACGGTTCGGCACGGTCTATGAGGACTATCCCGGGCTGTACTGGAGCCACTTCCTGGCCGCCCTGGATTGGCCCGATGCCGAAATGTGGCTGGAAGGAGCCGTCCAGAACGGCTGGACAGTGGCCCAAATGGAACAGCAGCGGTGGCAAGCCACCGTGGCCTCGCCCGACAACGAGCCCCAGGTCCTGGTGGCCGAGCTACACGAAGCGGCCAACGGATCGCAAACGTCAAACGAACCGCTCGATGCGGGCCGGGGGCCAGATACGCAAACAGATGCCACCACCGCAGCGGCGCTGCCCGCCGAATCCCAGATCGACCCGGGACAGGTCCTCAGGCAAGCCGCTGACTGCCAGAATCCGCCTTCCTCGACAGGCGAACTAGCCCAAACGACGCGTTACGATCCCACGCCGCTGCCCGAAGACCTCGCCGATGCCCTCGAGGCACTCAAAGTGGCGATCCTCAACCACAAACTGTCCGGGTGGCAAGAGGTCTCGCCCGGCCAAGTGCTCCAAGCCTTGGAGTGCATCAAGCGGCTGGTAGTCCACGTAGAAGCGCCCCGGCCGGCCCCGGCAGGCTGACGTCCGCACGCCAGAGCCGGCGGCCCAAACATCCCCCCGCCGAAGCGCGGGACTCCGCGTTGAAGCGGTGTACCTCGGATTGGGGGCCGCGTGCCCCCAACGCACCCGCCGGTTGCTCGAGGAAAGCCGGCGGCCGCGAGTCGCGATTCAGGGCCGGGTGCACGTTGGCCGCCGAGTCAGCAGGGGCGCAGCATGGTTGGTTTCGGGGCGCCCACGTTTTGATGACACATCGGGCTGGGCCTCCTCAACACCGTCGCCGGGCGGATGCCTTATCACCTTGCCGGCCAAAGGGTTGAGCCGCCGATCTCCTCCCGCGGTATGGGGATTGCAGAGAAGAAGCTGGTTTTGAGGGCTTCTTTCTGATTCCAAGGCGAGGAGATAGCGATGAGAAGGTTGGTCATCAGTTTGACTGCGGCGGTGACGGTTTGTCTTGTGGCGGCCAGCGCGTCCGCACAGGGGTGGTACGGGTATGGCGGGTTCGTGGAGTATCACGGTTACCACGAATACGGCGGAGGCCACGCCGCGTACCGGTCCGTCCCGGTCTACCGCTACTACTGGAGTCCGCATCACAGCCGGTACCCGCGGTACGTCAGTCCCTACCGCTATCGCTACCGCCCGTACCGGGCAGAAACCCACGCCGAGGCGGTCCGCCGGATCCGGGCGATCTATTCGAGGGACCGGTACTACACGCACCCTCGGTCCCTGTACAACGAACCGTCCTGGTACCACCACCGCTGGTAACCGAAACCTGGCCCCGGAGAACGTTCAAGTTCGATCCTGGACATGGTTCAGAACCGGGTCAGAGTCTGGGAGTCAAGCAAGCTGTTGCTCTGTCCGTAGTACCGCCTTTAGGCGGAATGGGGGCGCCAGTAAACGGGGGACGATCATTCCGCCTCAAGGCGGCGCTACGAACGAACCGCTTCCGGACGCTGTCAGCCGGAAAGGGGCCAAAACAAACCAAGCCCGATCTTATCTGTTCTCACAGAGCCACGGAGAGGCAGAGAGGAAATCAGATTTCGCCGCTGACGATGCAAGTGATGCCATCGTTCAGCCGCGCGGCGGCCACGAAAAACGCCGCAACCCATCTTCTGTGAGTGAGTTGCGGCGTTAAGCCAGGCGAGGGTGACGGGACTCGAACCCGCAACCACCGGATCGACAGTCCGGTACTCTAACCAGTTGAGCTACACCCCCAAGCTCGTTTGTGGCAACGTGTTACGTTGATCGCCGTAGCCCCGTCTCTCCGAGACGGGGGATGCGCGTCCCGGCAAACTCTTTTGTGGCAATGTGTTAAGTTGACCGTGTCTTTCTGTGGTCAGGGTCTTGACACCCCATGGATGGCCGGCCGGATCTACGGGCCGACCGGGGCCCATCCTGCTTTTTGTGTTTGGCTTCACGTGGCCAGTAATTCTAGCATGGCCGGCGGCAGGGGTAAAGAGACGAACGGAAAACCGGCTCCGGGGTGACGTCCCTCCCTCTTCTGCTCCCCCGATCGGTATGGCGTGCAGCAAGACCAGAGGGGAACGTGGCTCCGGTAGTTTTTCCCAGCATCTCTCCGACCGGCGGGCTGCGCCGGCGGGGTGCCGGCGCGGGGCGGATGGTTTGTAGGCTGGGCCAGCCACCGGTGGCCTCGCGGCGGCCGATGGATCCATGTCCGTGGCGAAGAGCCTTTCGCATTCGCTCGTGCGCACCAGTGGTCTTGCCCAGGTTGTGCTACGGGACGATCAGGGGGATCGGTTTCGTCGGCGGGGGAAGTGGACGCGGACTTCGGGGTGCATGGTGTACAGGCGGTACTGGGTGCCGTCGTGGACCACGATGCCGCTGGATTGGTTGTGCGCCACAATGGGATTGCGGGGGAACTTGATCCAGTGCACCAGGTCACGTGAAGCGGCCACGCACGTGGTCCAGTCGCGCCAAGGGCGGTGGGCCGTGGCGTGGTAGTAGCCGTAGTACCATCCGCGGTACTTGATGATCTGGTTCAGCGCCACGGCGTGGCGGTCGTAGGCTTGCGGCCCGCGGGCGATCACCGGATCGTCCTGCACGTTGGTCCAGCGCACCCGATCGCGTGACGTGGCCACCCAGACGCCCTCGTCTCGACGCTCGTAGAACAAGTACCAGGTACCGTGTTCGACCCACACGGTGGGTGTGCCGTAGGGCCCGGGCGGGATCGGTTGGCCGTCGGCCGATCGGATGTCCAGGCGGCCGTGATCTTCCCAGTGGATGCGGTCGCGCGAGGTGAGCATGTGGGCGATGTCGTGGCGCCCCTCGGCGAACATGTAGTAAGTATCGCCCCACTTGACGACGCACATGTCTTCCACCCAGGAGCGGTCGAACACCGGGTTGGCCGGATGGCGGGTCCAGTGGAGTCCGTCGGGCGAGGTGGCGTAGCCGAGCAGTTTCAAATCGCTCCGATCCGGGTTGTAGCCGGTGTACCAGAGGTGGTACCCATCAGCCTCTCGACGGATATAGCCGCGTTCGCGGATGCGCCGGTCCCAGGTGTCACCACCGGTGCCGGCAAAGACGGGATTATCTGGGTAGGGGACGAACTCGACCAGTTCCGGCGGAAAGGGGGCGGTCTGTTTCGGCCCTTCAGCGGCCGCGGCCACAGCAGTCGCAACAGCGAGGGCCACGGCCGAGCACCATAGGGAGGGTCTGTTGCTCATGGCCAAGCTTCACGGAGGGTCATGTGGTTGAGGGCACTGATCATCCGTCGTATTTTTCGGGCACTTTTTCCAACAGTTCCAGCAGCACCCGGTCCGGCTCAATCCCTTCGGCTTGAGCCTCGAAGTTAAGAATGATGCGATGGCGCATCGCCGGCAGCACGACGCGGCGCACATCTTCGAAGCTCACGTTATAACGGCCGTCCAGCAGGGCGCGAACCTTGGCAGCCAGGGCCATGGTCTGGGCGGCCCGTGGGCTCGCCCCCCAACGCACGTATTGGTTCGCCACCGGAAAGGTGAACTGGCCATCCGGGTGCGTGGCCAGCACGAGGCGCACGATGTAGTCCTGGACGTGCTGGGCCAGAATCACTTCCCGGACCATCCGCTGCCAGCGGAGGATCTCTTCGCCATCCATCACCGTGGCCGGCTCGGGGTCGTCGCCCCGTGTGGTCCGCTCGACGATGGTGGCCATCTGTTGGCGGTCCGAGTAGTCGACCAAGAGCTTGAAGAAGAAGCGGTCCAGTTGGGCTTCGGGCAGCGGGTAGGTGCCTTCTTGTTCGATCGGGTTTTGGGTGGCCATCACCAGGAAGGGTTTCTTCAGTTCGTAGCGGGTTCCGGCTGCGGTGACCGAGCCCTCCTGCATGGTTTCCAACATGGCGGATTGGGTCTTCGGGGTGGCCCGGTTGATTTCATCGGCCAGGCAGATTTGGGTGAAAATGGGCCCCCGCTGGAACTCGAAGAAGCGCCTCCCATCGGGCGTCTCCATGACCATGTTCGTGCCCAGGATATCGGCGGGCATCAGGTCCGGGGTGAACTGGATGCGCGAGAACTCGAGGTCGAGCACCTTGGCCAGTGTGCGCACCAGCAGGGTCTTACCCAGGCCCGGGACGCCTTCCAGAAGGCAGTGGCCGCCCACGAACAGGCACGTGAGCACCCCGTGGATGACCTCTTCGTGTCCGACGATCACCCGGCCGATCTGTTCCCGCACTGCCGTGTAGCGATCCTGGAACTGGCGGGCCCGCTGCTCCATTGTCTCGGCGATACTCATGGCGGCTCCTGTCTTCTGGTCTGCCGGCGGGTCTGTTTCTTCACCCGCAGGAGTCGTTCCGTGTACGATTCTTCGGGCTCTTCGGATGCCAGCGTCGGCTCTTTGCCGGTCGGTGCAAGCGGCGCCTGGGGGAGGATGTCTTCCGGCTGCTCCATTCCGGCTTCCGGGCCGGGTTCGAACCGCGCGCCGGCCCGCTGCCGGTCGATTTCCGTTTCCACGGCCGCCTTGCGGCTGCGCAGCCGCTCGATGGTCTCCGGCTCCGGCGCTGGCGGCCGGGTGCCGAACAGTCGAGCTCGCACGCGGCCCACCAACGGCATGATCCACCCGAAGCTGATCTGCACGCGCCGGAGCAGGACGTCGAAGAAGAACAAACAGCTGCTCACCAGTACCACATAGTACCAAATGTCCTGGCTGCTGGTGGCCTTGGGCAGATCGTGGCGGAAGTGGTCTATCTCCAAGAGGGGCTCGACATCGGCCAACCCCGCGGGGGTATCGGCCAGCGTACCTGGCGGCGCGTCGCGGGGCGCCCGTTCGGCCAGTTGGCTGAGCAAGGCATCGTTCGTGCCGCGGTGGCGGAATTCGTCCGAGTAGGGGATGTCGACACCGGTGCGGATCAGCGGCTGCCCGGCCCCGGGGCTGATCGTCACCAAGTGGCTTCCCGGCTCCCGCGCGGGGAACGTACCCACGTAGCGGCCGGGGGCCGTCTGTTCCAGCTTCAGTTCCATGGTTTTCAGTTCCGGCCCCGGGCCCACCACCATGGCCGACATGTCCAGGAAATTGAGGAACTCGTCCTCCTTGTCCAGCGCGGTGACCACCACCCGGACTCGGTCGTCCACCACGTCCGTGGCCACGGCGAAGGTGCCGCCTTCTTCCAAGGGCCGCATGCACCAGCGGACCATCTGGCCGAACAGCTTATCGTAGTTCTCCCATCCGGTCCAAGCGTTGGTCCATCGGGCGCCGGCGTCGGTGGTGAAGGCCACGGTCTTGCCGAGTCCGTAGGGCCAGGCGGCCAGGAGGGTGGCGTTCTTTTCGTTGGGCGGCTGGGGAGAAACGAGGGGCACTTCTACCAGCGGGTTTTCCTTGATCGTGGTCATCACGTAGCCGGTGATGGGAGGGAAAGCACCCTCGATGCCGGCCGTGATCTCGTGGACGTGTTTGCGCCGGGGCCGAACCCTGTTGCGGTAGATCAACGGCTGGGCCACGCGGCGGGCTTCCTTTTGAAAGATCCGCGGCAGGGCCCGCCCCGTGTTGACTCGATAGTACTTGCCGCCGGTGGCGTTGGCCAGCCTGGCCATCGTGCGGCTGTCGGCCGGGCCATGGCAAGCTACAGCCACGGCGGAAACGGTGATCTTGGCTTGGACCAGGCTGGCTATCACGCGGCGCGACGGGGGCGACGGATCACCGTCGGAAATGACAATGATGTGCTTGACGGCCGCCTGCGGCAGGGCGCTCAAAGCCTGGTAGGCCATCACCAGCCCGGGGTCGAAGTCGGGCATATCGCCGGGCGTCATTCTGCCGATGCGGTTGAGCATCTCGTCGCGCGCCCCGCCCACCACCCTCATCCCCGGCTCCCACAGCCAACTGGTCCCCGTCGCGCCCACGCCCGTGTAATGGAGCACGCCGCAGTAGTCACGTGCTCCCAGTACCTTGAGGGCCTCCTTGGCGATCACTTTCTGCCAGAAGTTGCCGTTGGGCATCTCCGTGGCATGCATGATCATGGCCAGCGCACCGCGGGGGACCACTTTGGCACTCTGGATCTGGAAGTGAACCGGCATGGCCTCTTCCAGTTCCGTGCCCGCCCAGCCGCCGGCGCCGAAGCTGTTCGGCCCGCCCAGCATGACCAGCCCAGCGCCCATCTGTTGGGTGTTCCGCACCAGTGCGCGGATCTGGCCGTCACTGAAATGCTCGCGCGGCACGTTGGCCAACACCACCGCGTCGTACTCCTGCAGCGAGGCCAGGTCTTCGAAGGGCTGGTCACTGGTGCGCTGGTCCAGTTCCAGGTTCTGCCGGCGCAGGGCCATCTTGAACCGTTCAAATTGGCCAGGGTGTTCGTAATCTTCGATGACCAGCACGCGCCCCCGGCCGCGGATGTGGGCAAAGGTACTGGCCCGGTTGTTCTGGGGCATCGTATCGTCTTCCGGCCGGTCGGGGAAGAATTCCGCCGTATACGTGTAAAAACCGGTAGCTTCCACCTTCTGACGCACGGTGAAGACCCGCTTGCCCGGCGGCAGCGTCACCCGACCGCGACTGACCACCACCGCTCGCCCGCGCACCCATTGGGTCACTTCAAGCCGCCCGGTGACTTCGCCCGAATCGCTCGCCGTCTTCCGGCGCGTGTTGGTCACTACGATCTTCAGATCAAAAGGCTCCCCGCGGCGGACATCCCCCGACGCAGTCACCCGCTCCACAATCACCTCGCCCCGCTGCGGGTAGCGCACCACCACCACGTCGATGCCCACACCCGCCTGGGCCAATCGATCCGCCTCGCCAACGGCGTCACCCAGGTTTTCGTTCCCGTCGCTGACGATCACGATCCGCCGCGCCGAGTCTTCGGGGAAAGACGCCTGGGCCAAGCGGAGCGCCGCCGAAATGTCCGTGAAGCCCGGATCCAGCAGGCTTTCGATCTCCGGCAGCATCTCCAGGTCTTCATCGTAGGGGGGTACTTCGATGGCCGGGTCCCGGCCGAAGACAATGACCCCCACCCGGTCCTCCAGCCGCCGATGCCGAGCGACCGCTTCATTGACATATTCGATCATCGCCCGGCGGTGCGACTCGGGGATGCTCAACGATTGGTCCAGGAGGTAGATCACCGTCAGCCGATCGCTGGTGCGGACCACCTGGATCTCAGCCAGCGCCGCAATCAGCAACAGCATCACCACGGTGCGCACGGCCACGACGGCCAGCCGCCGCCAGGTGCCCAGCGCCGCCAGGCTGCGGAAACTCAGCCACCACAACACAGGCACGGCCAGCCCCAGCAGCAGGTACCACGGCGATTGGAAACTGACCGAATAGTCGAACATGGCCTTACAACTTCACCCGCTGGATACGGTCGTTGTCCGTGTCCACAACGTAGATGCGCCCCTCGTTGTCGCAGACCACCGCCCAAGGATTGCACAGCTCGCCCTCTTCTCGGCCGTGCCTCCCCCAACAACCCAGCGAGTGGCCGTCGGGCGTAAACCGCTGTATCCGGTGGTTGCCGTATTCCACCACGAATAGAGTGCCGTCCGGAGCAAACGTCAAATCATAGGGGTAATACAATTGGCCGGGTCCCGTGCCACGAGTCCCCCAAACCGTGATCAGCCTGCCCCGGCTGTCAAAGGCCTGGATGCGATGATTGCAGGCGTCGGCCACCCAAATGTTGCCATGCCGGTCGAGGGCCAGATTGTGGGGCCGCCGGAACTGTCCCGGTTGCGAGCCATGCCCGCCCCATTGAAGGAGGAATCGGCCGTGGGGATCGAACTTCTGGATGCGGTCGTATTCACCATAGTCGGCCACGTAGAGGTTGCCCTGCGAGTCCTCCACGGCATCGGTGATCAACGAGAACTGGCCCGGCTCGTAGCCCCGCTGGCCGCCGAACCGCTCCAGCAGCTCTCCCTCGGGGGAATAGATGAGCACCTGCTGGTAGTGGCCGTCAGCCACCAGGATGCGGCCGTCGCGCCCCACGCTCAAGCCCTCAGGCCTGCCCAGCGCACTGTCCGGAGTGCGCCAGCCGCGCAAGAAGCGGCCATCCAGGTCGAACATTTGGATGCGGGCCGTGCGGTCCACCACGTAGATGCGCTGTCGGGCATCGATGGCCGCGGCCCGCGGCTTGATGAACCGCCCGTCGCTGATGCCGCGGCGACCCCAGACCAGATCGAGCCGGCCCATGGTGTTCCGGGACTCGTCACACCCCGCCAGCAGGCCTGTTGCGAGCACAAGAAGACCGGCGATCCAGCGCCCCAGACCACAGGGCACGTCGATCGACGGGGCTGCTGCCCGTTCGATCCGGGCCGCTTCTGTCCCGCAGCGCTGTTCCGGCGTCGACACGGCTCGGATCACCTGCTGAGTCCGCCAGAGAAGGATGACCAAAACCACTTTGTCCAGTTTACCCGGCCCGGTCGATCCTGGGGAGCGGCGGGCCGGGTAGACGGCCCAGACTGCTTCCCGGCTGATTGTTGCGTGCAGGGCACCACCACTGAAGCCTGGCGGTTGTCGGCGCGCCGGGCAGCCGATACAGTGGGCAAACGCAAGGGGCGGTGAGCCGAGGAGGACGAGCATGGAGATCCACACGGTTGGGGTGGCTGGCCTGGGACATCTGGGTCGCGGCATCGCGGCTTGCCTGTTGGCCCATGGCTTTCGAGTGATCGGTCATGCCCGGCGGCCGGAAACGCGGGCCGCGGCGCGGGAACACATCGGCCGGGCGGTGAGCGAATTGATCCAGCACGGAGCCGCTCCCCAGGAGCTGGCTTCCCAGTGGCCGGGCCGGTACGAGGAGGCCGAAGGGCTTGAGGCACTGGCGCCGTGCCAGTTCGTCGTGGAGAGCGTGGCCGAGGATCCCGCGGTGAAGGAGGAAGTCTTCCAAGCCATCGAAGGGGCGGTCGGAGCCGATGTGCCGCTGGCCAGCAACACGTCGAGCATCCCCATCAGCCTGCTGCAGCGCGGCCGGCGGCATCCGGAGCGGTTGGTGGGGATGCACTGGGCTGAGCCGGCCCATGTGACGCGTTTCCTGGAGGTGATCTGCGGCGAAGCGACGTCGGAGGAGACCATCCGGCGTACGATGGCCCTGGGCCGCCGTCTGGGCAAGGAGCCGGCCCTGGTGCGGAAGGACGTGCCTGGGTTTATCGTGAACCGCTTGGGCTATGCCTTGTACCGCGAGGCGCTGCACCTGGTCGAGTCGGGGGTGGCGGACATGGAAACGATCGACCGGGCATGTCGCAACGCCCTGGGGCTGTGGGCCACCTACTGCGGACCGTTCCGCTGGATCGATTTGACGGGCGGGCCAGCCCTGTACGGCCGGGCGCAGAAGCGGGTGTGGCCCACGCTGAGCAGCGCAGCGGAGATCCCCGAAATGCTGGAAAAGCTGATCGCCGCCGATGCTCGGGGAACGGCCAATGGGCGGGGGTTCTACCAGTACACGGAAGCCGAGGCCAAGCGCTGGGAAGAGGGGTACCGCCAGCACGCCTGGGCTGTATGTCGGATGTTGGACCGCTACTACCCGCTGGACGAACCGTGACGCTGATCTTCGATGCCCATCTGGATCTGGCCTGGAACGCGCTGGGCTGGAGCCGTGACCTGACCCAGTCGCTGGAGGCGATCAACGCGCGCGAATCGACGTGGGGCGACCATCCGGCTCGAGGCCGCGCGACGACCTGCTTGCCCGAAATGCGGCGCGGCGAGGTGGCCGTGTGCCTGGGCGTCATCCTCGCCCGCACCCGCCCCGAATCGCCGGTGGCCGAAGGCATCCTGCGTCTCAGCCCCGATTACCCCTCCCCGGCCATGACGTATGCCGCCGGCCGCGCACACCTTGCTTACTACCAGTGGCTGGCCCGCCAGTCGCACGTCGTCTTGATCGGTTCGGCCGCCCAGTTGCGGCAGCACTGGCAGCGCTGGCAAAAGGCCCCTTCACCGCGCCCTGCTCCCGGCGTCATCCTGGCCATGGAAGGAGCCGATCCGATCGTCCGGCCGGACCAGGCCGCCGAATGGTGGAAGGCGGGCCTGCGAGTGGTCAGTTTGGTTCACTACGGCCAAGGCCCCTACGCGGCCGGGACCGGCCACCGCGGGCCACTGACGCCAGCGGGGATCGAACTGTTGGGCCAATTCCAGCGTCTGGGCATCATCCTGGACCTGACGCACCTGGCCGAACCCGGATGCTCCCAGGCTTTGGACTGTTTCGACGGCCCCGTCATGGCCAGCCACAACAATTGCCGCGCGCTGGTGCCTGGCGACAGACAGTTCTCCGACCGGCAGCTGCGCAAGCTGATCGCCCGCGACGCAGTGATCGGCATCGCCGCCGACGCCTGGATGCTGCACGCGAACTGGCAGCGCGGCAGGACGCCCCGAAGTGCCGTCTCCATCGCTGCCATGGCCGATCACATTGACCACGTCTGCCAGCTTTCGGGCACGGCCCGGCATGTGGGCTTGGGCAGTGACTTGGACGGCGGCTACGGCCGGGAACAGACCCCGGCGGGCCTGGACACCATCGCGGACCTGCAAAAGCTGGGCGACATCCTCTCCTCGCGCGGCTTTTCCGACTCGGACATCCAAGCCATCTTCCACGGCAACTGGTTGCGATTCTTCGCCACCCACCTGCCGCCATAGCCGCCGCCGGCTCGTGCCGCACTGCGCCGGCAGAGCAGAGACGTTTTTCGTTACCGAACTTGTGAACGCGGGAGACAGGAAAGGGCACAAGATGCGAAGCGCCTTGGAGATCGTTCCAGGATCAGTCCGAACGTGGGGCAGGCTTCCAGCCTGCGGCCCACAACCGAAAAAATGCTCGCCTGAGGCGCACATCTGCAGACATAAAACTCGAAGATGGGCCGGGCGGCCATTCCTCGGACCGGCCGGACAACTGTTGTCTGTGTGTGGGGCCCTCGTGCTGTTGGCCTTTGCCTCCCCCGGCGGTACGACAGTGGCCGCTGAGCTTCCCAATGTGCTGTTGATCATTGGCGATGACCAGGGTTGGGGGGATTTCGGTTTCATGGGGCATCCAGTGATCCAGACGCCGGCGCTGGACCGTTTGGCGTCGGAGAGCCTGGTTTTCACGCGAGGCTACGTGCCCTCGAGCCTGTGCCGGCCCAGCCTGGCGACGATCGTCACCGGCCTGTATCCGCATCAGCATGGGATCACCAGCAACGATCCGCCATTGGGACTGAGGCGCGAAGAGTTTCTCAGACAGCGGCGCGAGCAGATCGCGTGTATCGAGCGAGTCGCCACGCTCCCCCGGTTGTTGGCCCCGCGGGGATATGTGAGTTTCCAGACGGGCAAGTGGTGGGAAGGCAGCTACCGGCGCGGCGGATTCACCGACGGCATGACCCACGGCGATCCCCGGCGAGGCGGCCGCCACGGCGATGAGGGACTGCGGATCGGCCGAGAGGGGCTGGAGCCGATCTACCGTTTCATCTCCGGACGAGGTGACCGGCCCTTTTTCATCTGGTATGCCCCTTTCCTGCCCCACCGGCCACACAATCCGCCCGAGCAGCTGTTGGAGTACTACCGGACCAGGACCGATTCGATCCACGTGGCTCGCTATTGGGCCATGTGCCAGTGGTTCGACCAGACCTGCGGCCAGCTGCTCGACTATCTGGACCGCAAGGGCCTGGCCGACAACACGCTGGTCGTGTTCATCGTGGATAACGGCTGGATCCAGTCGCCAGCGAAGAGCGGTTACGCGCCCCGCTCGAAACGGTCGCCCAACGAAGGTGGCATCCGCACGCCCATCATGTTGCGCTGGCCGGGAAAGATCAGGCCACGACGCGATGACGAACATCTGGCCATCAGCATCGACCTGGCCCCAACCATCTTGACCGCCTGCGGCCTGAAGCCCACGGCCCAGATGCAAGGGATCAATCTCATGGATCCGGAAGCAGTGGGGCGCCGCACGACCATTTTCGGCGAAATCTTCGAGCACAACGCCGTCGATATCCACCGGCCCGCCTCCAGCCTCCAGTTCCGCTGGTGCATCGACGGGTGGTGGAAATTGATCCAGCCGGATCCGACCAACGCGCCCGAGGCGGAAGTGGCCCTCTATGACCTCAAGGACGACCCTCACGAAAACCACAACCTCACCGCCCAGCACAAAGATCGCGTCACGCAAATGCAAGCGATGCTCGACCGCTGGTGGCCCGCGCGGTGAACGGAGGGGCCTGGGCATCAACGCCGTTTCCCAGCACTGGTGTCAACCTGGATGTCGCGGGGCTTCTTCAGTAGCTGAGCAAGGCTGAAGGTGAATCGCCGCCCGTGCATCGCCGGCCCCTCATGCTCCCGGCGGTTTCCACGTCGAAGCCAATACAGCAGTATACACTGCTGGCAGCGCCAAACCGTAGGGCCCAGCATCGCCGCGCGACCGGCTTTCCCAAGCAGAGACCCGCCCGGAGGGGTGCGCGCCCAGCCCACCGGACGCGGCCAGCCTCCGCCCGCGGGGGCCGAAGGTGACATTGACCCCCCGGGGCGATCCACTAAAATGTTGCCGTTCTTAAGGTTATAGTGCTTCGCCCGCCCCCGGAGACTGGCGAGCACGGACGGTCCATGGGACGTCCTCCCGTGGCCCGGCCGCAGGATGGTGCTGGCGGCTGCCACCTGTCGGTCGCGGCCGGCGGGCCGAAGTGCGGCCTGAAAGGCGACTTGCGGAGAGAACCAACCTGAATCCCCTTTCCATGACCGAGCGACACAGCGAGCGGGCGGCCGCCGGTGCCGCGGGCCTCGAGGCCGCTCGCCGCGAAAAGCTGCGTAAGATCATCCAGTTGGGCATCGATCCTTGGGGTGGCCGGTTTGACGGGCACGAACCGATCGGCCGGATTCGGCGGCGCGAGTCGCAGATCCGCATGGAGCATCCGGGCGACTGCCACGTCTCTGCGCCGCCCCAGGAGCACGGGCCGCGGGTCCGCGCCGCCGGTCGGATCATGCTGCAGCGTCGGGCCGGCAAGCTGATCTTCATCGACATCAGGGACTGGACGGGCAAGATCCAGCTGCTGGTGGGCAAGGGCCAAGTGGGGCCGGACAACTGGGCCCTGGCCCAATGCTTCGACCTGGGTGACATCATCGGTGTCGACGGCGAACTGAAACACACGCGTACCGGCGAGCTGAGCATCTTTGCCGACCAGCTTCACTTTTTGACCAAGTCGATCGAGACGCCGCCGGCGAAGCACAAGGGGCTCACCGATATCGAACTGCGCCAGCGGATGCGGTACCTCGACCTGATCTACACCGACGGGGTACTGGAGCGGTTCCTGCGGCGGACGAAGATCATCCAATCGATCCGCAACACGCTGGCCGCGGAGGGCTATGTCGAGGTGGAGGGGCCCACGCTCCATGCCGTGGCCGGGGGCGCTGCGGCACGGCCCTTCGTCACCCACCACAACGCGCTGGATATCGACCTGTACCTGCGCATCGCCCTGGAGTTGCACCTGAAGCGTCTCCTGGTGGGGGGCATGGAGCGGGTGTATGAGCTGGGCCGCGTCTACCGCAACGAAGGGATCAGCCCGCGACACAACCCCGAATTCACCATGCTGGAGGTCTACCAGGCCTACGGCGACTACCTGACGATGATGGAACTGACGGAGAAGCTCGTCGTCGAGGCGATCCGGGCCACGGGCCAGGACCTGAAGCTCAGCTGGGGCGACCAGCAGCTCGACTTCACCCCGCCGTTTCACCGGACGACCTACGACGAAGCCTTTTGCCAGCATGCCGGCGTGGACCCCCACGACACGGCGGCCGTGCGTCGAGTGGCCGAAGAGCACGAGCTTCCCACCTCGGGCAAGCATCCCGACGTGGTCAAGAGCGAGGTGTTCGAAGCGCTGGTGGAGGACAAACTCACCGGACCGGTGTTCGTGATGGACTACCCGGCCAGCATCTGCCCCTTGACCAAACGGAAGTCGGGCAGGCCGGAGGTGGCTGAGCGGTTCGAGCTGTTCGTCCAGGGCATGGAGATCGCCAACGCCTATACGGAATTGAACGACCCGGACCTGCAGGAGGAGCTGTTCACTCGCCAACTGGAAGGGTTACCCGAAGAGGAGTCGATGGCGCGGATGGACCGTGATTTCCTGCGCGCTCTGCGCCACGGCATGCCACCGGCCGGCGGGCTGGGGATCGGCATCGATCGTTTGGTAATGCTGCTGACCGGGGCCCAAACGATCCGCGATGTGATCCTCTTCCCGCTGCTGCGGCCCGAGGCCGAGGCGGGGGAATGCTGAACCAGTGCCGGCGGGAAAGCCCCGCTGTCCGGACAACCACCCACGAGGCAACGGAAGGCCATGTACAAACTGCTTCTTTGCCTGCGCTATCTCCGCACGCGCTACATCGCCTTGGCTTCGATCATCAGCGTCATGCTGGGTGTGGCCACGATGATCGTGGTCAACAGCGTCATGGCCGGTTTCACCACCGAGATGCGCAACCGGATCCACGGCATCCTCTCGGACCTGGTCTTCGAATCGCGGAGCTTGGAAGGGTTTCCCGATGCCGAGTGGCACATGGCGCAGATCCGGGGCGTGGCGGGCCAGTGGATCGAGGGGATGACGCCCACGGTGGTGGTGCCGGCGATGATCGGGATCACCGTGGGCGATACGACGGTCAGCCAGCCGGTGCAACTGATCGGGATCGATGCCCACACCCACAGCCAGGTCAGCGTGTTCGGCCAGTTTCTCCAGCATCCCGAGAACCGCCGGAAGTTGAGCTTCCAGCTCCGCGAGGGGGGCTACGATGTGTATGACCACCAGGCTGGAGAGAAGGCCAAGCCACGCCGGCAGATGGCCGACGCCGGCTGGAAACACCGCCGCCTGATGGCCCGGTTCCACAGGATGACCGGAGCTGCCGGCACAGGCGGGCCGGGGGGCGACCCCGCAGCCAGCCCC
>DQVB01000345.1 GCA_015661985.1 Planctomycetota bacterium
AGTTTCAACCCGAGCACGGTCATGCAGAACGGTTCCCCCTGGTTCTGCGGCTCGACGCGCCCCAGCCCCATCAGCTGCTCGTGCAAGATACCCAGCTCGTCCCGCAAGGGCCCCAAGTGTTCCTCTATCAGCGCGCCGTCGAAACGGTCATGGCCCGCCGGCACGGGGGAATGGGTGGTAAAGACCGTGTGCTGGGCCACGTCGCGCAGCGCCTGGTCGAAGTTCATCCCATCGTTCTTCATCCGCTCGCGAATCACCTCCAGCGTGGCAAAGGCGCTGTGGCCTTCGTTCAAGTGGTACACCCCGGGCGTGATCCCCATGGCCCGCAATGCGCGGACGCCGCCAACACCGGCCACCAGCTCCTGCCTAATTCTGGTGCGGTTATCCCCCCCATACAGCCGGCTTGTGAGCTCTCGATCTTCAGGGCTGTTTCCCTCGACGTCGCTATCCAGGAGGTAAAGGTGCAAACGGCCGACCCGGATTTGCCACACTTTGGCCCTGAGCAGCCCGCTCCTTGTGGGTATCTCGACGGTAATCGGCTTGCCGTCCGGCCCCAGTGCCGACTCCATGGGCAGGTTGTCGACCTTGATGTCCAAGTATTCTTCGTGCTGCCAGCCGTCCATGTCCAAGTGCTGCTTGAAATAGCCCTGGTCGTAGAAAAGGCCAACGGCCAGCAGCGGCACGCCCAGCCCGCTGGCGCTTTTAATGTGGTCACCCGACAGGACTCCCAAGCCCCCCGAATAGATCGGTATGGATTCGTGCAGCCCGAATTCCAGCGAGAAGTAGGCGACGGGTTTGGAGCCGAGCACCCCGGCGTGGGTCCGGGCCCACAGAGGAGTTTCGGCCAGGTACTCTTTCAGCCGGCGGTAGGCGTGGTTGATACGGCTGTACAGGACCAGCTCCGCGGCCCGCATCTCCAGCCTCTCCGGGGTAAACTCCCTCAACAGGGCGATGGGGTTGTGGTCCAGCTGGCGCCAGCGGATCGGATCCAGGTCTCGGAACAGGTTGAACACCTCGGGGTGCCAGCTCCACCAGAGGTTGCGAGCCAGCGCCACACACTTCTCGTAGAGCGATTCGGCGGTCAGGCCGGCCAAGGCCGATGCACGGGTTGAATCGGGGGACGCTGTTGTCTGGACACTCATAGGACGACTCTGGCTTCTCCACGGGGTCAGGGAACCTTTCAGAATGGCGGATTATATCGGCACACCCCGACAGAGGCGACCCCAAGCCCCGCCAGCCGCCCGCGCCGCCCGGGGATACACCCCTGCCAGCTCGGCGTTCCACGAGGCCGGCAGGAGGTCGTGGCCGAGGGGCCCGAGGGGCTTCACCGCAGTGGGGTCCAGGGCGTGGGAGATTGCCCCCCATGCGCCGCGGAAGGCCCGGATCCCTACACTTGCCCCTCGCGCGTGGCGCGAGCCCCATGTGGGGCGAATCCACCGGCTGGCGGGCCAGGACTTCCGGCCGCCGCCATCGTGCCTCCTTCGAGCCTGAGTCTGCCGCCAAGCGGCCAGCGACCCCTTTGGGGCATGCGCGTGGCGCCGGGGAAGAATCTCCTGTTTCTCGGAATCCTTTCCTTGCCAGGGGGTTGACGATCGTTGTCGTGGGCTATAGACTAACTCGCAGTATAAGTAGTCCTACGCATTGTGGCCGGGAGGCTGGGCTTGACCAGCCGTCGTCGCCCCGATGGGACATGCAGCCGCAACATTCTCTCCCACGTAAACCCGAAGGGATGCGGCTTCTCGAGTTGATTGCACCATGGTGGGTTGTCCTTGTGCAGGCGCGGCGATCCTGGCAGTTACGCTGGGAGCAGGCCAAGGAAGGAAGAGGCACTTATGGAACGAGTGTCGCGGCGAGAGATCCAGCCACGGGCCCAAGCGGCCCTTGCTACCAGCCCGATCTTCGAGCTGCGGGAGATCCGGGTGGAGCAGCAGAACGGCACCCTGCTGCTCACAGGGGCCGTGTCTAGTTATTACCACAAACAATTAGCTCAAGAGGTCGTGCTGGCCGTTTGTCGCCAGTGCCACCAAGACGAGTTGGAACTGATTAACTCGATCGAGGTGCCCTAACCGATCCGTTGCTTCCCCATAATATGCAGACTTACTTTGGGGAACATTCCGGGTACTCCCTGATCAGCCCATCTGACCAGATGCCAAGGCGTCCAAATGGGCCTTGCCCGTCAACATATTCGCCTTCCTAAGGCCCGGAGACAGGGAGGTTTTCGTTCGACGCGGACTGCTGACAGACACACGGATGAGGTCCGTCGGTCTGCGCAAGGAGGGAACGAAGATGGAGCCGTCAGTAGCTGGCCGGCGTGCCCGACGGTCCCGCACCGAAGGAACTTACCCGCTGCCTGAGACACTCACCGAAGCCGAACAGCTGGCCGCTTCGATCGAACAAGCCGTCTGGCGTGAAACGGCCGGCGGGATCCGCGACCTCCACGTCGAGGTGAGCGAAGAAGGAGTCTTGCTGAGCGGCCACTGCCGAACCTATTACGCCAAACAGCGGGCCCAACATGCCGCCATGCGACTCCCGTACCCTGGCCGGTTGACGAACGATATCCAGGTCATTTGACGACCGCCAGGAGGGCCTCCTCCGAGGGGCCCACGAAACGCGGAGAAGTTGCACTCTATAGGCCGAGAAGAAAGCTAGCAGTCCCCTCCTATGGGCAGCTCTATGCCTCATCCTGCCCATGTCCTGTATCCGTGCCGAAGCTCCTTCGGCCTGAGCGAAGAGGCCATCGATGGCAGCTTGCGCCACCGGACTCCCATCCCCCCCAAATACGGTCCGGGTGAGGGGCATGAAACCGGCTCAACACCCGATGGAGCGGCTTCCAGCGAGCTTCACCCCCCGGGCCTCGACGCCAGGTCGCTCACCTGCGCGCCGCGGCGATCCTCTCCTCGTGCCGCACCTGCCCCCGCACGTCATGGTGGCGAAAGATGGCCGTAGGCACCCCTTCGATGCGGTCGATGGTCACAGAGAGGAAACCGCCGATCACATTCAGGTACCGGTGGTACTCCGCGACGAAGTTGCTCTGTTTCCAGCCGCCAGCGTGTTTGTTGCTCACCGGGCCGCAGGAGAACTCCCACACGCCGGTTTCCGGATCAACCGAAACGTACTGCCAATGGCGATCGCCGCAGAGGACGAACATGTTCTTCTGCGAGCCGATGAACCGTCGCAACTGGAGGCCTTCCCAGGCAAAGGCCTTGTTGGCGTGGTTGTCCGCTTTGCTGGCCCGGTCGGGGCCGACCATGGGCGTGGGACTGATGAGGATGCGGAAGGTGGCGTCGGACTGCTGCACGGTGCGCATGAACCACGCCTTTTGTTCGGCGCCCCAGATGGTCTTGTTCGGACCGTCCGGGTCCGTGTTCGGGCTGCGGAAGTCGCGCCCTTCGACCAGCCAGATTTGGAGGTCCTTGCCCCAACGGTAGGTGCGGTAGGTGCGAGGCCCCATGGGAACCTGCTCTCGAAACACGGCCAGGCCCTGCTGGAAGGTGAACTGGAACATGTTGTCCCGTCGCATGGTGGGCCAGCAGTCGTTCTGCCACGTGTCGTGGTCGTCCTTGATGAAGTAGCTGGCCACCTGGCGGTGGAACTCGACATTGGTCGGCAGGCTGTAGGTACGCTGCCAATGGTACCGGGCCAGCTCGATCGTTTTGGCCAGTCTGTCGTAGTAGACGATGTCGCCGGTGTGGACGAAGAAGCTGGGATCCAGCTTGAGCATCTCCGGGTAAATGTTGTACCCGTCCGGGCGGTCTTGGCTCCCGTATCCCTGGCCGGTGGAGACAGTGAAGACCACTCGGGCGGCCTGGGTGGCGGCCGGCGCCGTGCGGAAGCGGCCTTCCAACGTCTGGCCAGGCGGGCCCTCCGGCCCCTGGCGACATTCGACCCGGAGCGAGTATTGACAGTGGGGCTGCAGATGGTCGAGCAGGATCTGGCGGGTAAAATCCCGCTGGGGGTCGACGTCCTGCCAGGGCGTGGTGCGCCATTGGTCGGCGCTCGCTTTGCGATAGGCCACACGTACTTGGCCGGTGGTTCCGGGGACCGCGTGGCGGATATCGGCCACGGTCATCCCCCGCGGATACTCCACACCGACCACTTCGTTCCGCCGTTTGCCTGAAGCATCCTCGGCGTAAAGGATCTTGACCATCGGCCCGTCCGCCGGGTTGCGCCGGGCGTTGCGAGTCAAACGGGTCCAGACGACCGCCGTCGTGTCGGTCACTTCGCCCACCTTGAAGCCGGTGGCCTGGTAGGGGCCGTCGCTCTCGACCGCGCAAGCTGGATCGCTTCCGGCGCCAGCCAGGACCGTGGACAGAGCCAGAACGAAGGAAGCAGTGCGTTTCATGGCAGGTGGTCCTTTCTTGAGCTGGGTCCGAGGTAGCAGCAGCCGAGGCCTCCGTACCAGGATTCGCCGTCCAAGCTGTTCCCCCGCGGGGGCTCCAGCCAGGCGTCATCGTGGATGCCCGCCCCACATTTCGTCTTTGCCCGTCAAAAGCGGCCGGGGGACGAGCCAACGGGACAGGGGGGGCTTTTGGGCCCCGTGCGGTTTCGCCGCTGGCAGGCGCCTCTGGCCACAGAGACTCCGCTCCCTGCCCCCCCAACCCGACGATCGCGGCCTGTGTCACGAGGACTGAGCCTTCACCCAACACTGCAGAAAGAAAACGTAGGCTGCGCATTCGTGCCCGTCAACCATGGGCTCGACCGGCGACTCCGGCTAATGCAGCACAAATCACATTTTGCGACATCGACGATGCCCAGGCTTCTACGCGCTTTGTCCCACTTATGATGGTCAGGCCTGTCCCTCCTACCCTGCCCGTTTGCGGCGGTGGGCCAGAATGAGCTTTTCAGCCTGAGCGTGCGCCGGCGCCTGCGGCTGGCCGTCAAACGACACAAGCGAACCTTCGAAACGCGCGGTGGCATAAGACCCCCCGGCAAACCCCGACGGCACGGTCGCACAGTCCACATCCCGAAACACCGCCCGATCCCGGTGTGCCAGGTTCTGCAGCACAAAGACGACCGCGATCCCGGGCCGCTCGCCTTCATGAATCATGGCATCGGTGACGCTCGGGGTCAGGTCGTCATTATCCATTTTAGCCGAGCGTTTCCTCCATGGCGGACAGTCGGCAGTTCAGTTCTCTGCCCCGCGGACCCTCGGCCTCTGCCTCCCCGACCAGTTTGCTGACCGCCTGTCCGTTCACGCCCCCAAAATGCCGGCCCATCTCGCTCACCCGGACGCCCGTCCGCCACCGACACAGGTAGACGGCAGCAAGACGCGCACGGTTTCGCCGAGTTCCCCGACGCAACACCTGCTCCTCAGACACCCCGAACACATCACACCCCGCTTTCACCACCCTCCTCAATCCGCACACCGACCCGCGACTCACCCGCCGCCGGTACCTCCCCATCCGGCAGCCGATCCTGGAGCCGCTCCCGCATTCGCTCTACGAATGCGAATGGACCGGAGCCTGGCAAGGTCCAGGCAGTCGGCCCGGCCAACGGGCAGTCTGCAGGCAACGAGATTGAGTCGGCCGGCGCCGCAAAGGGATCCTCCACCGGAGGCATATCCAGCGGCGTGATCCCCGGCTCTTCCACGTTGTCCGGATCGTTCCCAGCCAGCGGGGAATCGAATTCCAGCTGTTCCCCCAACGACTCGGCATACAGCGCTCCGGCCAACAGGTCGACCCGCTCGGGTGACACGCCGGCCAACACGATGATCCCTAAAAGGATTATCAGTAACACATGCACCGCGGCGATGATCAGCCAAGGTGGGAACCGCTTGACTCCCAGGGACGCAAAGTCCTCCTCTGCCTCGGCCCCCTCGTCCCTGGGGAGAACCACCGGCGCAACCCGATCGTGCGGGATGATGACGGGGCGAGCCGCCACGCCCGTTGGTATGCGCCCGCCGGCCGAAGGCCTTGTCGGCGCGAGCCCTCCGCCACGGCACGTCGGGGGCGGCTTCCAGTCGCTACGATGCCACCGCCCTTCGGCCTGCCGCTTCGCTCTCGTCGCTGGCGAAGTTCACCTGCTGCGCGATCTGGTCAAGCAGCTGCATGCAGCACTGGAGGGTCATCAGCAGATCCGTACTAGTGAGGATCCCCACCGGCTTTCCGCGGTCCATGACGGGCAGGCAGGAGATACGGTTGGCCAGCATGGTGCTGATGGCCAGGTTGAGAACGGTATCCGGCGAGACGGTGATGGGCCGTGGGCTCATCACGTCGGCCGCCGTGCGCCCGTTCCGTTCGTGGATGTCGCGGTCACTGATAATGCCCAGCAGCCGGCCTTGGGCGTCGCGCACCAGCAGGTGCCGCATCTGGTTGTCGGCCATGATTTGCTGCACTTCCTTTTGCGAGGTGCTGGGCGAGACGCCCGTCAGGCGGTCGGTCATCAGGTCGCGCACGTGGATCTGGTGGTCGAAAAGCCGCTGAGGGTCGCTGCACAAAATCTTATAGATTTGCTGCCGCTTTACGGCAAATCTGGCGGCGAACTCGGCTGACAGGTTCGCACCGGCCTCGAGGACACTTCGGCGCTTTACCGTGAGGTGTCGTCGCAACAGGGTCCCGGCCGCGATTCCCGCTGCGCCGATCAACACCACGGCGCCGACTAACCACCCCCCCTTTGACGGCGAACTGGACGGTCGTGCGTCCCTTCGAACCCGGAGAGCCGTCGGCTGCCCCGACGTGTTCGCCGCGCCGGCTACGCGCTGGGCGTGCCCCCAAGTGGCCAGCGTCACCGCGGGCTCTCTTATGACATGGCTCAGCATAAAGGCGGCCAAGGTGACACAGCCGAGAAGCAAGCCAACGACAGCCGCGTACTCAGACAGCGCCGTACCTTCGTAGCGCCCCAGCTGTCGCAGGGCCGCCCGCCAGAATTCCTGCCCTCGAGTAAAATCTTTCATGCTCCGAAATCACCTCAATATAGACGTAGCCGTTAGGAGACCGAACGAACAGCAGCCTCGCATTTGAGATGGCTTTACCGATCTTGAGGTTTCTGATGGCTCTCGTGACCGTGCCGCTGCCACGGTTGTGCTTGCCCGGCACAGGAACCGTCGGTCCCGAGAACGGTCAAGAAACTATAGCTCGCGTCTGTCGGAAAAAGGACGATTGGTCGCTGGGGATAGGGCCAAAGGCGGCCGAGGGACGCCGAAGATGGGGG
>DQVB01000480.1 GCA_015661985.1 Planctomycetota bacterium
CATCCTTCATTTGCTGGAGGACGAGGCGGAGCGGCATGCCATGCGCAAACAGGCCTATCTGGCCGGGCGCAGGATGGTCTGGCCCGAGGTCGCTCGCCAGTATATGGGGAGCCTGCGGCGGGCCGTGGAGAGTCGGGGCGACCGACTCCCCGCGCGGTTCCAGGCCAAGACGCTGGGCGAGAAGGAGTTCGAATTGCCGGCCATCGAGCTGGATCACCTGAAGCAACTCAGCGACGACGTCGGCCTGCTGCAACATGCCGTCGGCTCGGTGCCCAACTATTGGGAAGGCTACACGACCGACGACAACGCCCGGGCCCTGATCCTGGCCGTGCTCCTGGAATCGCTGGGCGACCACTGGGTCACGGCCTTGGGACCGCTGCCCAGCCGCTACTTGGGGCTGTTGTGGTATGCATTCAACCCCCAGACGGGCCGGTTCCGCAATTTCCTGGGGTACGATCGGAGGTGGAAGGAGCAGACCGGTTCGGAGGACAGTCACGGCCGGGCCCTATGGAGTTTGGCCATGGTGCTCGGCCGGTCGCGTCAAGAGGGTCTGCGTCGTGCCGCCGGCCGGCTCTTTGAGCAGGCCCTGCCGGCCGCCACGCAGTTGGGGGCGCTGCGCCCGGCCGCCTATACGCTGATCGGGCTGCACGATTATCTTCAGCGGTATCGGGGCGATCGGGCAGTGCGCAGCGTCCGAGCCCAGTTGGCCGAACGACTCTGGCAAGCCTATCAGCGGACCGCCGCCGAGGACTGGCCATGGTTCGAAGACCGCCTCAGCTATGCGAACGCCCGGCTGCCTCATGCCCTGCTGCTTGCCGGCCACGCCATGAAGCGCCCGGCCATGGTGCAAGCCGCCTTGCGGTCGCTGGAATGGTTGGCCCGGACCCAGACGGCCGACGACGGCCACTTCATTCCCATCGGCAACGACGGGTTCTGCGATCGCAACGGACACCGCGCCCGTTTCGACCAGCAGCCGATCGAAGCCCAGGCCATGGTCTCCGCCTGCCTGGCTGCTCACCGCATCACGGGCCAGCCGCACTGGGAACAGGAAGCCAGACGGGCCTTCGAATGGTTCCTGGGTCGCAACGATCTGGGGCTGCCCCTTTACAACCCAACCAACGGGGGCTGCTGTGACGGGCTCCAGCCGGAAGGGCTCAACACGAACCAGGGCGCCGAATCCACGTTGGCCTTCCTCACCGCATCGGCGGAACTGCACCTGCATCAGCATATCATTCCGGCCGCGGAAGCTGTGCCCGAGGGGGAAACGAAAGCAACGGAGATGGCCAAGCGGACTGTGCCCCCGCCCCACCGCAAGCCGAAGGTGCAACGCACTGCGTCGGCGCCGGCTCGCACGTGAAGAAAGGAGGATCGCCATGACCCCAGTGACGGACGAACCCCTGCGGATCGCCATGCTGGCCCCGGTCACCTGGCCGTTGCCGCCCGAAGGCTACGGGCCGTGGGAGAAGTGTGTCTGGACGCTGACCGAAGAGCTGGTGGCCCGTGGCCACAAGGTCACCCTGTTCGCCGCCGCCGGCTCGCGCAGCAGCGCCGAACTGGTCAGCACCGTGCCACATCCGTTCGAGTGTTGGCCCCGCGCGGAGGGACAGGCCACGGCCCGGCTCGATCCCGCCTCAGGGCTGCTGGTCGGACCGCCCGATCTCCGAGCCTGGGAACAGCTGCACATCGCCACGTGCATGGAGGCCGTACGGTTCGGTACCTTCGACGTCGTCCACTCCCACCTGCACGTCCATGCCCTGGTCTTCTCCCGCTTGATCCCCTGCCCGATGGTCTCATCGCTCCACGGCGCCGCCTGGGTGAAGGCGTTACACCCCATCTTCGACCGCTACCGGGACCAGCCGTACGTGGCCCTCTCCGAAGCGGAAAAGCAGTTGAAGCCGGACCTCCATTACGTGGCCACCGTCCACAATGGGGTGCGACTGGAAGACTTTCCCCTGTCGACGGAGAAAGAGGACTATCTGCTGTTCGCCGGCCGGATGAGTCCGGAAAAGGGCCCCGCTGAGGCGATCCAGATCGCTCGGCTCGCCGGCCGGCCTCTGCGGCTGGCCGGAATGATCGAGCCGCAACACGAGGAGTATTTCAACGCTCGGGTCAGAGCCCACCTGGATGACAAATGGGTCACGTATCTGGGCTGCCTGTCGCAGCGCGAGTTGGCCGAGCAGTACCGGCGGGCCGCCGCCGTGCTGTTCCCCATCCACTGGTGCGAGCCGTGCAGTTGGGTGGGGATCGAGGCCCAGGCCAGCGGCACGCCGATCATCGGTACCCGCCTGGGCTATCTGCCCGAACTGGTCCGCGACGGCGAGACGGGGTTCCTGGTCGATACGATCGAGCAAGCTGCGCGGGCCGTAGATCGCTTGGATGAGATCGATCCCCGAGCCTGCCGAGCGAACGTGGAGGCCCGCTTCAGCGCCCAGACAATGGCTGAAGGTTACGAGGCCGTATTCCGACGCCTGGCTGGCCGCACCGCGGAGCCAGCGCCACGGGAACTGGCGGGCCAACCGGCCTGAGTCGCCCGCAGCGCCTTGCAGAGCGGTGACTCGTGGGCCCCTTTTTCGGCTCGGCGGCGCCGCGGGTCGTAAGCCGCGCTTGCAACGGCAGGCAAAGGGGAGACAATGGAGCCGGCCGGGTGGGCCCGCGCTGGACGTTGGCCGGCGGCGGGCACGGCGCAGTCCCCCGAGGGCCTGGGGTAGCGGTTTCTCAGCGGCGAGCAGTTCGATGGATCATCTGTTGGGGATCGATCTGGGCTCCACCAGCCTCAAGGCGGTGGTCTACGACTTGGAAGGCAACGTGGTGGCCCGGGGGAGCCGGCCCACACGGCGGTCCCATCCCGACCCGGAGCATCCCGAGTGGACGGTGTGGGAGCCGGAGCACATCTGGAGCGATACGGCCGTCGCGGTGCGCCAAGCGGTGGGACAACTGGACGATCCCCGTCGCATCCGGGGAGTGGCGGTCACCGGCATGGGCATGGACGGGCTTCCTGTGGATGGCGAGGGCCGCTGGCTCTACCCCTTCATCTCCTGGCATGATCCCCGCACGGCACCTCAGCTGGCCTGGTGGGAAGAACACATCGGTGCGGCCAAGGTGTTCTCCATCGGCGGGAACCCTTTGTGGCCCATCAATTCGGCGTTGCGGATCCTTTGGGTGCGGGAGAACGAGCCCCAGGTGTTTGCCCGCACGGAGAAATGGCTGTTGATCGAAGATTTCTTGAACTTCATGCTTTGCGGGCGGCAGGTGACCGATTACAGCATGGCCAGCTGCACGTTGCTGTTCGACCAGCGAAGGTTGGATTGGTCCGAAGAGCTGATCCGCATGTCCGGGATTCCGCGGCGCTTGCTGTGCGAGGTCGCGCCCAGCGGCACGCCGTTGGGGGAAGTGCATCGGGAGGCGTCCCGAGCGACGGGGTTGGCCGAGGGGACACCGGTGATCCTGGGAGGCCACGACCATCTGTGCGGGGCCTTGCCGGTGGGCGGGTTCCGGCCGGGTGTGGCGCTGGATGTGACGGGAACCTGGGAGACGGTCATCGCCACGACGGACGAGCCGGTCTTGAAGGATCAGCTGCGGCAGAAAGGGATGACGGTGCAGGCCCATGTGGCCCGGGGCAGGTACGCCACGTGGGGCGGCAGCGTAGCGGCGGAGATGCTCGAATGGTACCGTGCCCAGCTGGCCGGCCAATCGGCCGCCGCGGACTGGCCCCAGCTGATCGAGGCGGCCCGGCAATCGCCGCCCGGGGCGAGGCGGGTGATGTTCCTGCCTCACATGTCCGGCGCCAGCTGCCCGGTGGTCGATTCCCGGAGCATGGGCGCCGTGGTGGGGCTGACGGGCCAGGCCACGGCAGGCGATCTGGTTCGGGCCATCATCGAAGGCCTGGACTACCAGTTCCTGGACACCGTCACGGCACTCGAATCCGGCCTGGAGGCATCCCTGGATCGCGTGGTGGCCGTGGGCGGGGCCACACGCAATACCTTCTGGATGCAGAACAAAGCGGACGTGAGCGGACGGACCATCGAAGTGCCCGCCGTCGAGGAAGCCACGCCGTTGGGCGCGGCCATCCTGGCCGGCATCGGGTTGGGTATCTACCAGGACGAGGAAGACGCCTGCAGGCGGGTGTACAAGCCGGGCAGAACATACCGTCCTGACCCATCTCTACGCAGGCTCTACGCGGAGGGCTTCAAACTTTACAGGGAACTCTACCCCGCCCTGGCGCCGATCCATCATCGCCTGGCGGCCATGCCCCTGTCATGAGGCACGCCTCGTCCGGCCGCGTCGGCCAAGGCAGCGCCGGCGGGGGTGCGTCGGGGCGCTCAGCCTGTATCGTCCAACGACTGGGGCTTCCAGCCGGGCTGGGCTTCCAGATACGCTTGGAGCATCATCTGGGCGGCCACCATATCGCGCCTCTTCTTGCGCCCCTTTCTGGTCAATCGGGCCTCGCGCATCGCCTCTTCAGCCTGGCTGGTGGTAAACCGCTCGTCGAAAAACGCCACCGCCACGCCCGTTACCTCCTGGAGCCATTGGCCAAACCGGCGGGCCCCCTGGGACTGTTCGCTTTCCCGTCCGTCCAAGTGCACCGGCAGGCCAACGACGAAAAGCGCGATCTGCTCCTCGGCCACCAGCCGCTGGAAGCGGCGTGCATCCTGCGCCGGGCCGACGCGCGTGTAATTCTCGTACGGACTGGCTATCCGCCGCCGGGCGTCGCTCACGGCGATACCGATCCGCCGCGTGCCGAAATCAATGCCGGCCACCCGGCCAAGGAGGGGCGGTTTCCTCTGGTCAGTCATGCTGCAAGAGCTCTCGGCAGGCCACTGCGCGGCCACGGTTGGGGTGAGGACAGGCTAGACTCCGACGACCCAAAGAGATCCGGTTGCAAGCGGTCCCATTGCCATCGATTGTAGCCTGGTCGCAAGGGCGGCCCAAGCCGGGTGTTGACCGGCGTCGGCGCACCGTTTACGATGGCCCCTGGGAATCAATGGTTGGTAAGTTTCGTCTCGTAGGAGAACAACGATGCAGACCAGAATTACTCGCCGCACATTCACCAAAGCGGGGGCGACCGCCCTCGGATTGGCGGCGCTGGGTACGCCACATGCTCGAGCGGCCAGCCAGCGGATTCGGGTGGGCTTCATCGGGGTCGCCAACCGGGGTGGCCAGCTACTGACCGCGTTCCTGAAACACGATGATGTGGAAGTGGTGGCGCTGTGCGACGTGCAGGGGTCCACGCTCGATCATGCCAACCAGAAGTGGTGCGACGGCAAGGCGGACACCTACAAGGATTTCCGCAAGCTCATCGACCGGAAAGACATCGACGCGGTGGTCATCGCCACCCCGGACCACTGGCACGCCCTGCAGACGATCTACGCTTGCGACGCGGGCAAGGACGTCTACGTGGAAAAACCGCTTTCGATCACCATCTACGAAGGACGGAAGATGGTGGAGGCGGCGCGCCGCAACAAGCGGGTGGTCCAGGTGGGCACCCATCGCCGCTCGTCAGACATCTACAAGAGGCTCGTGGAGTTGGTCCAAGCCGACACGGTGGGCAAAGTGACGGTGAGCCGTGCCTACCGGCTGAGCAACATGTATCCTTCGGGCATCGGGCACGCCAAACCGGCGACCCCACCCCCGGATCTGGACTGGGATTTGTGGCTGGGCCCCCGGCCCGAACGTCCCTATCAGGAGAACATCGCGCCGTACAAATTCCGCTGGTGGATGCTCTACTCGTCGCAAATGGCCAACTGGGGCGTGCACTACCTGGACGCCATCCGCTGGGTCACCGGCGAACTGGCCCCCTCCTCGGTTTGCGCCATGGGCGGCCGTTACGCCGTGGACGACGACCGCACCATCCCCGACACGATGGAGGCGGTCTTCGAGTTTGCCTCGGGCCGGCTCGCCGTATTCGGCCAGTACGAAGCGAGCGGCAATCCGGCATTCCCCCGGGGCGAGATCGAATTCCGCGGTACTTTGGGTACGGTATACGTCGATACGCGCGGGTTTGAAATCGTGCCCGAGCGAGGTGGCCAGTTCCAGGACCGTGCCCCGCGGATGAAACCGATGAAAGTGGAAGGCGGAGGACGCAACCCGGACCTGACCGCCCTCCATGCCCGCAACTTCCTCGATTGCGTCAAGTCACGCGAGAAGCCCAGCGCCGACGTGGAGATCGGGCATCGCTCGACCACGTTTAGCCTCTTGGCCAACATTTCGCTGGTCACACGGGCCCGGCTCGATTGGGACGCCGAGAAGGAACGGTTCACCAACAACGAAGAGGCGAATCAACTTCTGCACTATGAATACCGTAAACCGTGGACCTTGGACTAGGAGCCGAGCATGATGGCCGAGAGGAATACACGCACCGGGACGGGGGCTGTGGCAGCGGGGCTGACGGCGACCCAGGCGACTCGGGTCATGGGTGCGAACGACCGCATCCGGCTGGGGTTCATCGGCGTGGCCAATCGGGGCGGCCAGCTGCTGAACGCCTTCCTGAAGCACGACGATATGGAAGTGGCGGCGCTGTGCGACGTCCAAGGGTCCACGCTCGATCGCGCCAACCAGAAGTGGTGCGACGGCAAGGCGGATACCTACAAGGATTTCCGCAAGCTCATCGACCGGAAGGACATCGACGCGGTGGTCATCGCCACCCCGGACCTCTGGCACGCCCTGCAGACGATCTACGCCTGCGACGCGGGCAAGGACGTCTACGTGGAAAAACCGCTTTCGATCACCATCTACGAAGGACGGAAGATGGTGGAGGCGGCACGCCGCAACAAGCGGGTGGTGACCGTGGGGCTCCATCGACGGTCTTCGCGGTTGTACGCCGACGCGGTCGGGCGGGTGCGTTCCGGTGGGCTAGGCAAGGTGACGGTGTGCCGGGCCTACCATCGCAGCAACATGTTCCCCACGGGGATCGGGCATGCCGAGCCCTCCCAGCCGCCGCCCGACCTGGACTGGGACATGTGGCTCGGCCCCCGACCCTGGCGGTCGTACCGGGCCACGATCGCTCCGTACAAGTTCCGATGGTGGATGCTCTATTCGTCGCAAACCGCCAACAACGGCGTGCACTTCCTGGACGCCATGCGGTGGATGACCGGCGACGCAGCGCCCTCGTCTCTCTGCGCCCTGGGCGGCCGCTACGCTGTGGACGACGACCGCACAATTCCCGACACGCTGCGGGTCACCTTCGAAATGCCGGCCGGTCGGCTGTTTGTGTTCGGGATGTTCGAAACCAGCGGCAACCGGACGCTGCCCCGAGCCGGCTATTTCGAACTGCGAGGCACCCGCGGCACCCTTTACTGCAGCGATTCGTACTACGAGGTGATCCCGGAGCGGGGTGGACAGTTCCAGGACGCTCGGCCGCGCATGAAACCGGTCAAGGTCGAACGCAGCGAGGGAAACCACACCGTGCAACACGCCCGCAACTTCCTGGACTGCATCCGCTCCCGAGAGAAGCCCAACTGCGACGTGGAGGAAGGCCACCGCTCGACCACCATGAGCCTTCTGGCCAAAATCGCATGGCTCACCCGTGCCCGGATCGAGTGGGACCCCGAGAGGGAGCGCATCACCAGCCCCGCCGAGGCCAATAGCCTGCTGCACTACGAATACCGCAAACCATGGAGGCTGGATTAGCCGCCACCGTACCAGCCCCATGGGCTAACCAGTGGGCCGCTACGGCCGGCGTGATGGAGCGGGCTTCGCTCGGCGCAACCGCCGGACGGTGGGAAAGTTCTCCGGAGTATACGGGCCGCCGTACCGATCGCGCAGCTGGTCGCAGCGGCGACGCATGCGCTGGAGCAAGTCGCCACAGGCGGGATCACGGGCCAAGTTTCTCAGCTCCAGCGGGTCAGCCTTCAAGTCGTGCAGGAACTCGCCTTCCGGCAGATGCTCGAAATAGCGGGCGTACTTGTACCGCCGGCCGCGTACCCCTTCCCACTTGGGAATCGACGGGTGGTCGAACAGGTGTTCGCAGAAGAAATCGTTTCGCCACTTCGGCGGCATGACGCCCCGCAGCAAGGGCACCAGACTGCAACCTTGGTATTCGGCCGGCACGGGCACCCCGGCCAGTTCGACGATCGTGGCGGGGATATCTATGTTCAGCGCCATCGGCTCCAGCACTCGGCCGCCAAGCGTCCCAGGCATCCGCGGATCGTAGATCACCAAGGGCACTCGCAACGACTCCTCAAAATGGCTCCACTTGCCTGCAAACCCGCGCGAACCCTTGTAGTAACCGTTGTCTCCGCTGAAGATGATCACAGTACTGTCGGCCAAACCCAAAGCATCCAATTCTTTCAGCACCCGCCCCATGACCCGATCCAGCCCGGTGATCATGCGGTAGTAAGCTTTGACGTTGCGCTGATACTTCTCGGGCGTGTCCCAGCGCCAGAACCAGCGATCCCGGTGCATCGAATTGTGGAAGAAGGCGGGCAACTGCCTCCAGAAATCCGTGGACACTCGCGGAGGTGGAATCGTCACGTCCTCGTACAATCCATCTTCGGCCGGCGGCCAGGGGTAGTGATTCGCCTTGTCTGAATCCTCCGCATGGGCCGCATTGAAACTGACCGACAGACAGAACGGCTGGTCCGGACGGCAAGCGCGCAAAAACTCAATGGCCCGGTCGCCCACGATGTCCGTCAGGTGCCGCAGTGTCCCATCCGGTTGCTTTTTGAAGTAGGGGTTGCGGTTCAGCGGCACGAACCAATCGAACATGGCCTCGCCGCCGCCAACCGCGGCCACCCCGAACTTGCCTACGAAGCCGGTGCGGTAACCGACACGTCGAAGCAGCACCGGATAGCTGATCTGGACGAACTGCCCGGCCATGGGCGGGGTGCCGAAGGTGTATTTATGCGTACGCTCGTACAGGCCGGTGAAGATCGAAGCCCTGCTGGCCGCGCAGATCGACGTGGTGACAAAGGCATTCTCGAACCGCACGCCCCTCTCCGCTAAGCCGTCGATGGTCGGCGTCTTCAGGATCGGATGGCCGGCACAGCCGAGGAAATCCGCCCGCTGGTCGTCGGACAGAAAGAAGATAATATTCGGCCGCCCCTCAACACCCATCGCCGGCAGAGCCAACAGCCACCCCGCCGCCCAACCGAACAGGATTCCAATAAACCGTCCCATGACAGCACTCCCTATGGAAAAGGACCCCACCACTGCCTCATGTCGGCGCGCCCGCGTACCCGTACTCCTGCCGTGCTCGACAACCGCGGATTATAAGGTGTCGGGTATGACCACTGCCAGGGCCTCCGGCCACGGGGGGCTGCGGTCGCAGCAGAACTGGCCGCCCGCGTGGGCAGTCGCTGCAGTGGGGGGACCTGGAAGTCGCGCCGGGATTCGCCAGGGCCGCGGGCCTCGGTCACCTGTTGGGAGGCCTCCAGGGCTGTTGTGGGCAACGACTTGGACCAGTTGGCCGATCAGGGACGGTCGTTTTCGGACAAACATCGAAAGCCCGCTGGACAGGCACGATATGGAACTTTCACGGGGCGGCATGTGGGCATCGGACCACGACTTGTGGGCAAGCTCCCGGTCTTTCGTGGTAGCAGCGGTTCCGGTAGAATACTCCCTTGGAGCTTCCAGCGTGTGGAATCTGGTTGTCCAAGGAGAAAAGGCCATGACCCGAGGGATCCTTCTGCTTTCGATCTCCGTACCGTGGCTCCTCCCTCCGTCCGTTCTGGCTGCTGTGCGCGGGCCGTGGGTTACCACGGATCGCACGGTCGATTGTGCTCCAGCTACGAATCGATCGCCCGGGGCCTCATCCGGCCTGGGATGACCGACGAGGAGAAAGCGATCGCCTACTATCACTTTTTCCGCCAGCGCGTCTACCACTACCGCAACCTGCCGGAAAGCCGTGAGCCGCTCAAGACGATCAACATCATGGGCAATACCCTCTGCGGTTCGCAGGCCACTTGCATGAAGGGCCTGCTGGAATCGATCGGGCTGAAGACCCGCGTCGTGTCGCACCCGGGCCACACCTTCTACGAAGTCTGGTACGACGGCACCTGGCACGGCTTCGACACGATGACGAACTTCTACGTCTTTACCCGTGGGAAAAAACGCACGGTCGCGTCGTTCGAGCAGCTTTCCAAGGACCCGTCGCTCATCCGCGACGCGGTCAAAGAAGGCCGCGCCGTGCCCGGCTTGTGCCACTGCGGCGACAATCCCATGTGGTTCGCCCAGCCGGTACGCGAGCTGAACTACAAGCCGCGCACCAGCGCCTGGTCCGTCAAGGACTACGATCTGCGCCCGGGTGAGGAGATGGTGCGCAGCTGGTGGCCGGCTGGCAAACCGCTGCCGGGCAGCCACCGTGAAGTGGACCCCGGGCCGATCCACACATGCGGCACACGCGACCGGGCGCGTGGTCAAGGTGCGGTTGGGCTGCGAATCGGAGCGCACCGTGCCGCTGGCCAACCCCCGGTAGAGTATCGCCCGTTGGAAATCTCCGGTGCCGGGCGCCTTTCGCTCCGCAAGAGGGCGGCGTTTCGCGGCGCGAGCGGCCGCCTTGGGTCGCGGCCTGGCGGCGAAAAACGAAGGGAGGAACCTGCTATGAAAAAGCCGATCGCTTTGCGATACCCAACGGTCTCTGCAGCGGCGATTGCCATGATCCTGGTCGCGGTGCCCGGTCTGGCCCCCGGCCACACTCCCGCGGGTGAACCGATCGGCACCGCCACCATCAGCCAGACGAGCGTCGGAGCCACGCCGGATGGAAAACGTGTCGATCAGTATACGTTGACCAATCCCCAGGGCCTGGAGGTAACCGTGCTCACCTACGGCGCCATGATCACCACGGTCAAGGTGCCCGACCGACAGGGACGACTGGAAAGCGTCACGCTCTTTCTGGATCCGCCCAGTCAGTACCTTACGCGCCGCACCGTGCTGGGCACGATCGTCGGCCGCTACGCCAACCGTATCGCCGGTGCCCGGTTCAACCTGGACGGTGTGTTGTATCGGCTATCGGCCAACGCCGGCAAGAACCACATCCACGGCGGCCGGCAGGGGTTCCATACCATCGTCTGGGACGCTGCACCCGTGGAGGACGAAGAGGGTGTGGGCGTAGTGCTCACGCACACGAGCCCCGACGGCGACGAAGGTTACCCGGGAACACTCTCTGTTCGCGTCTTGTACAAGTTGACCCATGAGAACTCGCTGCGCATGGAGTACACCGCCACCACCGACAAGCCCACCCATGTCAACCTGACCAACCATGCCTACTGGAACCTGGCCGGCGCTGGTTCGGGCGACGTGCTGGATCACATCCTCATGCTCAACGCCGATCACTACCTGCCGGTGGACGCGGAGAAGATCCCCGCCGGCGAAATCCACAGCGTGCGCGGCACACCCATGGATTTCACCCGCCCGCACACAATCGGCTCTCGGATCGATCAGGTCGAAGGCCGCAACTATGACCACTGCTACGTGCTCAACAAGGAGCATCCGGGCCAGCTCTCGCTGGCGGCCCGCCTCACCGATCCCAAAAGCGGCCGGGTCATGGAGGTGTACACGACCCAGCCGGGCGTGCAGCTGTATACGGCCCGCGGGCTCAAGATCCATACCGAAAAAGTCTCCTATGGGCCCTACCACGCCGTGTGCCTGGAGACTCAGCATTTCCCCGATTCGCCCAACAAGCCCCATTTCCCATCCACCGTGGTGCGCCCCGGCCAAACCTACCACCAGATCACCGTGCACCGCTTCAGCGTGCGAAAGAAGGGGTCAAACGCCTTCTCCGGGAAATGATCGCGGGCCCGACGCTTCTCGTTGGATATGCTCCGTTTCTTGCTCGGAGGGCCCGACGATGCCAGCCAGTCCCTGCCATGGCTTGGTCCCGCCCATGCCGCCGAACCCGACTCGGTCCTTCCCGTAACGGCGAAGCAGCTCGGCCCTGTGGCAGACGGCCATGGCGCCGTGAACCACCTCCATCAACGGGTTCTTGGTCTCTCCCACGCAGGCCACCGGCCCACCTGGTACGCTTTGCCCGACCCCTCGACAGCCCCGCAGGACAGACGCATGGCCGCTCCTTCTCCGATGGACGCCTCGGGGTCGGGCTTGACCGCCTTTGCCGGGAAAGACCCCGTGCGGGCCGCCCACGCCCAGGTAGTTCGCCTTGCCCGGCGCGGCTTTGCTACCGGGAGTCCGTAGCGTCCGAGTCATCGAGGGAATGAGCTTCTTGTTATGCTCGCTATCCCAAGGCTCGCCCAGGTGGAACTGCTCGTACGGGGCCGTTTGTTCGATGTCCGGGAAAATCTGTACGCGCCGCCTCGGAAGGGGTCTGCCCTCCTTGCCGGCGCTGTAGGCCGCGGGAAAGTGCCGATGCGTGCCGTGGTCATTGTGAAGCGCCAGGGCCAACAGCTTCATGTTGCTTGAGGAATAGAGTCTGCGGGCCGCTTCGCTTCACGGCACCGGCGGTTCCGCACGAGCGGGCCTTTCCGGAGGTTCCGCACGTCTCGAGCACCAGCTTGGCGGTCGGCCCGGCCGCAGTACGCTCGATTGCGATCACGGGGATGGGTCGCTGCCCACGAGGACGGCTCGGCTCCAGGGTAGGGACTTCGGGAATGGGGTGCCCGTCGGCAATCACGATCAAGTTCCGCAGCAGTTCCATATCGACGTCGCTGCGGATGGTGGTCACCGACCCGTCGCCCCGCAGGAACACTCCGCCCGATCCTTTGTCCGTCTTCCAGGGCGCGGCGAAGCCTCCCCCTTTGCCAATCCCGGGGAAATTCTCATCGAAGACGACGTCCCCGGGCTTCGTCCAGGGGATCTTGCGATCCGGGCTGACCGGGCCCACCAGAATGCTGTCGGACGTGCCGTCGCGGAAATCGCGGATGGACCTGCCCATCCCCGGGGCCAATACACGGCTTCGATCGCCGTCGGACCGGTGGCCTTCGGGGCGGAAGGCCGCCGCGCCGTTTTCGAAGACAGCGTGATCCGCAACTGCGGCGAATTCGGCTACGTGGGCTCCGTCTACATCGGTCGCTGTCGCATCGGCCGCGGGTTCGGCGTGGCGGAGATTGTGCTCATCCCATTTCGCGGTCTGCCCGTGACCATCCCGAAGAGGCCGCGGTGCGCCTGGGGCCAGAAGCCCGGCTTCTTGAAGTCGCCCTGCCTGTGGAGCGGCCCATCTTCCGCCGGTTCACCCGCCCATGGCACGGTAGGCCACCAATCGGCCGTTCTCCAGGCTGACAAAAA
>DQVB01000182.1 GCA_015661985.1 Planctomycetota bacterium
ACAATAGCCGCGGGCCGGCCTCAGCTCCACCTCCACCGCCCCGTCTGGGGCGATACGCCCTTCCAGGCGATTTACGACACGGCCCGCGTAGTCGCGCACCGCGCACGACTGCCCACGCGGCGTCGCGCCCGATTCGATTTGCCATTGTAACGTGACCAGCTGCCCGGGTGCAACGAAAAACCGGCTCACTCCGGCAGGCTTCAACGGCGCAGCCGCAGCTGGCCAAACAGCCAAACACCCCACGATGACCGCCAAAGATCGCTCCCACATGCGCAAGACCTCCGCCCGGCGTCCGCAAATCGACCGCCGGCCATTATACCAGCCCCTGTCTGGCGCTGTGAGCGTTCACGGGGCGGCGGGACTCACAGGATGGGACAAGCAAACGCTCTCAGCGGTGGGCCTGCAGTCTCCGCTTCGCGTTGAGTCGCCGGGGCGATTTGGGCTCCTGCTCCAAGACCTGCATCAACGTGTCCAACGGGGTATCCGCCTGGAGCGGCGGACGGCCGGTCAGGAGGCTGTGCAGGATCGCTCCCAACGAGTAGACGTCTGCCGTCTCGGTCATCTCCTCGGTTTTGCCCGATGCCTGTTCGGCGGGCGTGCAGCTGGGCTTACCCAGGACTTGGCCCGTGGCCGTGAGCTCGGTGTCGCCCTCCACTTTTTTCGCCAGGCCGAAGTCGGTGATGCGAGGTGGAGGGTCGAGAGCCGGAAGAAGAGCTAATGGCGGGTACGTGATTTTGCTCTCGACTCTGGGCTCTCGACTCCGGGCTCTCCTCCAAAAGCACATTGGCCGGTTTCAAGTCCCGATGGATCACACCGTGCTTGTGGGCAAACGCCGCGGCCTGGGCGATCTTCTTCGTAAACTGCGCCGCTACACGAGGCGGCAGCGGGCCATCAGCCAAGTTGCAGCCTTCGACAAAACCCATGAAAGATTAGTGCTGTCCCTTGCGCCGAGCGAGTTCATCGCGCAGGCGGGCCGCCAATTCGTACTCCTCGCGGGCCACGGCATCGCTCAGCTGTTCGCGAAGCGTGCGGCCAATGCAGTATTCATCGCGCAACCAATCCCGAAGTTCGTTCAGCTGCCTGGTCATCTCGTTCAGGACCCACGCGTGGCTTTCGTCTTCACGGGGTCGAAGCATTCGCGGAGTCTGGTCAGGCCCATGTTGATCTCTTCGATCGCCGCCTCCGGGCTGGAGCGCTCCAGTTCGCCGAGAGCGGCCGCCTCCGTGCGATGGAAGAGGACGAAGATACGATGCTGCTGATGGCTTTCAAGCCACTCGTCGTCCGGCGAATGCCGCCGGGCGAAGTCGACCAGCTCCAACGTGTGATCGGCGTCGGCCACGGCGCGGTCGAACCGCCGCAGGGCCTTCCAGCACAGTCGCCTCTGGTAGAACTGGAACAGCTCGCGATCCACCTCTTGCTGGTCTTCTTCGTCAAGCTGAAACGCCTCGCCCTCGTGGACCGAACGACTGATGAGATTGTCCAAGTAGGTCTCCGCCCCGCCGGGCCGCTCGCCATCGGGGCGGCCCTCCGTCTCGAGCTGCAGCACACCCAACTCCACGCGCATCAACAGCACGGTCCGCCCATCGTGAGCACGGACTTCGCGCGCCGAGATCTCGCCGGGACGAAACGGCCAATGACGCAGCCACGGGTCAAGGTCGGGAAACGGTGACATTTGGTCGTTCCTTCCTGCCTTCGAGCAACAGCTCCCCAATTTCCGGGTAACACGGCGCCAGCCGCTCCGCCATTGTACCACGGACGGGGGCCGGCGGGATTCCTTCGAGTGACATGGGCCGGTCCGGCAGGCCGCGGCCAGGTCCGCCTCCCGCGCTGGGGCCGGAACCGCCGTAGCCGGACGGGTGCCGTCGGTCGCCCTCGCCGCGGTTGTTTCTTCGCCTGGACGGGGCGTGTATGCTGATGGGGCAGATACGGCCGGGGCGGCGCGCCGGTTCAAGCCGTGTGGAGTGTGACGGCGCGCGGGATGGCCGTGGAACCAGGTTGGAACCGACGGGAAGGAAACGATGAAGAACGTGGCTACTATCTCGATCGTGTTGGCCTTGATCGTTCTGCCGGCTGCGGCAGCAGAACTGACGCTGGACGAGCGTCCGCGGGGGGACGAGGAATGGGGGTACCGGCCGGCCGACGGAACGGTCTGTCAGCTTACCCCGCCCGGTTTCTGTTGGCGGCCCCAGTCGGGCATTGTTTCCTGGGAGATCGAATGTGGCCGTGGCGACGGCTTTGATGAGATCGCTTACCGGGCCTCGGGGATGGAGATGAACGTGCACTGCCCGCCACGGGCCTTCGCCCCCGGGCGGTACGTTTGGCGGTATCGGGGCCGGGACGCGGAAGGACGCCTGACGCGTTGGAGCAAGGCGCGCAGATTCACCATAGCCGAAAGCGCCGTCTCCATGCCCATGCCGCCGCGCGACGAGCTGTTGGTCCGGATACCCAAGCAACATCCGCGACTTTTCATTCGGCCTGAACATCTGCCCCGGTTGAGAACCCTGGCCCGAGGCCCGTTGCGGGACCGCTTCCAGGAGCTGGTGGCCCGCTGCGAACAATTGATGGCTGATCCGCCGCCCACGGCGGAACCGCGCAAATACCCGCCGGACATGGTGCGCGGCAGCCAAGAGTGGAAGGCCCTCTGGTGGGGAAACCGCACCTATACGATCGCCGCATTGAACGGAGCCGCCACCCTGGCCTTCACCCGCTTGATCGGAGGCAAGGAAGAATACGGCCAACTGGCCAAGCGGATCCTGTTGGATTGCGCCCAGTGGGATCCCACAGGAGCCACCGGCTACCGCTACAACGACGAAGCCGGAATGCCCTATGCCTACTACTTCTCCCGTACCTACACCTTCGTCAACGACCTGCTCAGCGAACAACAGCGCCAGCTCTGCCGACGGGTGATGAAGATCCGCGGTGAAGAAATGTACCGCCACCTGTACCCGCGACACCTGTGGCGGCCCTATTCCAGCCACAGCAACCGAGCGTGGCACTTCCTGGGCGAAGTGGGCATCGCCTTCCTGGACGAAGTGGAAGGGGCCGAGGACTGGGTATGGTTCGCCATGAACGTCTTCTACAACGTCTATCCCGTCTGGTGCGACGAGGACGGCGGTTGGCATGAAGGCGTGGCCTATTGGTCCAGCTACATCGGGCGGTTCACCTGGTGGGCCGACGTCATGCGGGTAGCCATGGGGGTCAATGCGTACGACAAACCCTATTTCGCCAAGGCAGGCTACTACGCGATGTACCTCTTGCCTCCAGGCAAACTGGGGGGCGGGTTCGGCGACGGGGCCAACCGCTACCGGGCGTCGAGGTTGGTGCCGTTGATGAGCCAGTTGGCCGCCCAGGCGGGCAACCCGCACTGGCAATGGTACGTCGAACAGATGGGCGGGCCCGCCGAGGCCGAAGGCTACGTGGGCTTCGTCCGCGGTACGTTGCCCAAGGTCGAATCCCGGCCCCCTGACGACCTGCCCACGTCGCGGCTGTTCCGAGGCATCGGCCAGGCCTTCCTCAACACGACCTTGCTGGACGCCGACGACGACGTCCAAGTGGTGTTCAAGTCCAGCCCCATGGGTACTCGCTCCCACGGCAACGCGGCCAACAACTCCTTCGTGCTGTGGGGGTACGGCCAGCGGTTGCTGGTGCGCAGCGGCCATTACTACCTGTACGGCGGCCCGCACCACCGCGACTGGGTTTGGCATACCCGCTCGCTGAATAACATCACCGTCGACGGCCGCGGCCAAATCAAACGCTCGGCCGCGGCCAAGGGTCAAATCACGGCCTTCCAGACCACGCCGACGATCGATCTGGTGGCCGGCGAGGCCGCCGAAGCCTACCGCGTCGACGAAAAGGGCCAGAAGCGCCGACTGCTGGATCGCTACAGCCGCACCATCCTCTTCGTCAAACCAGAACTGGTGGTCGTTTACGACCAGTTGATCGCGCGACAGCCTTCGACCTTCGAGTACTGGCTGCACGCGGTCAACGAGTTCAAAGTGAACGGCCAGCAGCAGATTGAAACCCGCGCCGGCGATGTGGTCTGTGCGATCAACCTGATGGCCCCGGAGGGGTTGCAACTCACCCAGACCAATCAGTACGATCCGAACCCCTGGCCGCAGATCAAAACCCGCGAATGGCACCTGACGGCCACCACGCCGGAGAAGGTGCGCCGCTGCCACTTCGTGGCTCTCTATCGACCGTATCGGGCCGACCAGCCGGTGCCGCGCGGCGCCGAACTGATCCCCGTCGACGGCGGCTACGTGCTCAAGGCCGAGCTGTCCGGCGGGCGGATCGTCGCCCTGTTGCCGACGGCCCCGGACGCCCGCCTTGCGGCCGAAGGACTATCCACCACCGGTTCGGTGGCTATTCGCCGGTTCGACCGCCAAGGAAAGATCGTCCAGACGGTCAAGGCCGAATAGGCAGATGCCCCGTGTCGCCGATGAGAAAACACGGTCGGGCCGTCTCATGGGAACAAGCGTTATCGTGGCGCGGTCTCCCGACCGCGCCACCTTGTGTGACCGACGGTCTCCATTCCCACTCTGGGACACATGCTTGACCTCGAACTCTTCTTCAATATGCACGGACCGGCGCCTGGAATGCAATATCCATCCCGCCCGTGGTACCGTCAGCCACGCAAGTCGATTATTCCGACAGGGGGCGCGCTTCTCACGCAGCTCGATCCATCCGAGACCGAGCATCGGCGGATCCGCAGCAGACCGATCCACGTGGTTCCGGCAGGCTAGCCATCCATGCTGTGCGAAGACTGTGCCCCGTTTGACAAGGCGTCTGGTCAACTGGAAGATTCTCTTCTACTGCGGTAGTAGTGCTGCCGTATTTCGCGAGTGGGCTGGTTTGACCGTTTGAAGTTCGCATAGGGCGTACAAGACGTAGGGCGTACAAGATGTAGGTCCGTCTCTCCGAGACGGACACCGCGTCTCGGAGAGACGCGGCTACATTGGACTCGATGGATTTGCTGCTGCTCGCGGAAGACAAGCCGTTCCGACCAGAAGGAGAAGGGACGATGGCGGGTTGGTGACTCCTTCTTCCCGGGTTCGCTTCACGCATTCGGGATGGTTGATCCAGTAGGCGGCTTTCGGCTGCGACCGATCGTCGGGCCCGCGCTGGGCGACCATGGGGAAGCGCACGTCGAGAGTGCGCTGGGAGCCCATGTGAAGCAGGTTGATGGTTGCGTCGCTGTAATGGATTTCGTAAAAGCTGAGCGGCGGCAGCCACGCTGGCCGGCGTTGCGTGAACGGGTCCTCCTCCCGTTGCTCCTGCTGGCGGCCGCGGGCCGCTCGTGGCTGCAGCGCCGCGCGCCGGG
>DQVB01000611.1 GCA_015661985.1 Planctomycetota bacterium
AAAGGGCTGCCACGGTTGATCGCGAAATTCCGGGGAATACTTCAGCAGATTTCGCACTTCGCAGGAAGGGATTTCGCGGCCGAGGCGAGGGTACTTCTTGCGGCGGCCCCGTCGCGGAGCGTTGGGTGGCGGCTGGCGGAGTACTTTCGGCGTACGCACCCAGCCGTGAAAGTTCACCGGCACCTCCGCCACAAACTTCTGCTCGCGCCCTTGCAAGAAGTCCAAGAACTTGGAGTCGCGCCCGTACAATTCGTCGAACGTCCAGGCGGCCACCTGGATGCCATGTCCCAAAGCCCGCTCGATCTGCTCTTGCGCGATTTGCGGCTTGGTGCGAAACTCGACCTCCTCCGGTACGTGGGCTTTCATCCGCCAAACGGGATCGAAGGCCCACGATTCTGGCAGGTACACGGTGCTGTCGAGCAGGCACAGGAAGTCTTCGGTGACATAACTGGTGTGCACGGAGACGACACAGTTGTCCACTTTTCCCGTACGACCACACCATTGGCGATCGACGCCCACCGTGTCCCGGCCGCTCTTGGGCACGGCCGATTCGTCCACGATCCCGATGGCCCGCGGATCGGCGTGCTCGGTGGCGACGATCTGTTGGCAGCGGTCGCGGAGTTTCTCCTCGTCCCACTTGATCGATTCGAGGAAGCGCTGCAAGGTGCGCGCCGGGATGCCGACCTGCAGCGCCATGGGTTCCACCGACTTGCGCTCGATCGACGACAGTTGACCTTGCACATACCCGTGCAACAACTCCCGTGGTTCCTGTCGGCCAAAGCAACCGGCGAACAGCCGCAAAAACAGCACCAGCTCCCTGCCCAGGGATGCGATCTGTTTCAAAGTCATCCTGACGATCCTCCGTGATGCGAAACACGAGCATCGTGCAACAAAACCGGCCTAATGCCAAGAGCAATATCCCTCTCGCTCTAAGCCGCAGCGGGACAACATGTTATGGCGTTTCCCTGGACCTAAGTGGCGCTGTCCAACTAGGTAATGGGGTTGGTGACGTTGGCGTCGGTAAGTTCTTCGCCAGCGAAGATCCTCTCGACAGCCGGGTCCGTCTCACGAAGATGTTGGACCAACTCGGCCCAGCGATCACGGTACGTGCGCCGGTCGATGGCAAGCCCCTCGGGGCCGACAATGATCGTCTCGCGGCGGCGTATCTCATCCTCTAGGGAGCCTTCGGGTATAAGCGTGAACTCGCGGGGCGGTGGAGGCGGAGGCCCCGGCGGCTGTGGTTCCGGTCCCGGTCCAGGCTCCGGTGGCTGGGGCTGAGGAGCAGGCCGCGGGCCGACCAGCTTCGGGCGGTCGTATCGGGCGCCGGGGTCATTGAATTTCTCGGTGTTGCCGACGAAATCGTAGATGAGAAAGTCGGGCTTCCCGATTCTCGGGCAAAGCCGGCTGCCCCGCCCGCGCATCTGAGCGTACTTGATGGCAGACTGAGTCGGTCGCAGCATGACCAGGTTTTCCACTTCCCTGTGGTCGTATCCCGTGTCGAGCATGTCTACGGAAACAGCGACCACCGGCAGGGGGTCGAACTTGAACTGGTCGATGATTGGCTTGGGATTCCCGTTATTGGAATAGCAGGTGATCTTCTTGGCGAACTCCTGCCGGACCTGACCGGCTGAGCGGTTGGTCTGCTGTGCAATCCGCAGGCACGCTTCATCGGGCAGCAACAGGTTGAGGAGCCGCTCAACGACCACGGCCTGCTTTTCGGAAACAGCGAAGACAATTGTCCTTCGCGGGCGGGGTTGGGGGCGGTTTTCCTCGACCGAAAAGTACTCATCGATGATTACTCTGAGCCGATCTCCGGATTCCGCGGTGCGGCCCCACTCACCGGGTGCTATCTCGTCGCCCTCCCATACGGCACCTTCGTAAGTCAGGATGCTCTCAGCCAGATACACTTTGTAGTTGGCAAGGTAGCCGTCGCGGACCGCATCGGTGATTCGATACGCAAAGGTGGGTTCCCCTTCCTGTCGGGCCGAATTCCAGCAGTCGTAGAATATGTACGTGCTTTTGACGAGCCGGCGTTCGTACTCGCTCACCCAGCGAAGTTCGCCTGGATTCGGAGTTGCTGTCAGCCCGATGTGGATTGCGTCGAAGTGCCCCAGTGTGGCCATGTGCTTGCCGTAGATCGAGCGATGACACTCGTCGGTCACGACAAGACGGAACAAGAGCCATACACGCGTGCCTTTCACAACCCACGGGGACGGGCCCGATTACAGGTGAATCGTGGGCAAATGCAAAGTGAGCCGATAGCCCTTCCCGCCGTTCCGCCCACCGAGATCCCGCAGATTCAGTGGCCCCTCCCTCGTCGGTAACGTATACCACGACAGAACGAATACTGGTACCAAGCTACCAAGATGCCGGCCGGATAGATCTTCTGGAAGCCGACGGCCTTCATCGTGTCCACCAGTTGCTGGTGCAGAAGCTCAAGGACACCATCCGCGCGAAGACGCGGCGGACGGACGGGCGGAGCCTCCCGGTGACACCAGCGGACGTGAACCGGACGTTGCGTGGCTGGTTTGAGTACTACAAGCACAG